>DATHRT010000257.1:0-16977 GCA_035464915.1 Candidatus Limnocylindria bacterium | reverse complement strand
CCCGCTTCTCGACGGGGACGTTCAACGCGGCCAAGGTATGCCGGCCGACGACGCCGTCGACTGCAAGCCCGTGTCTTCGCTGGAACCGGCGCACCGCCGTCTCCACCGCATCGTCGAGAAGGGAAGGGTCCTCTGCTGCGGATGGATCCAGGTCGCCGGTTATCGCCAGGCGGTTCCGGAGCAGGTTGACCCGCTCGGCCCGGTCCTTTTTCCGCAGGGTGGCTCCGGCAGGGATTTTGGGCCATCCCCCGTTTTGCTCAAGGTCCCGGTACCGCGTGAGGGCATCCTGCAACCCACTATAGCCGGGCCGGGGCGGGCGAAGTTCCTTGAGGGTTTCCCCGACCTTGTTCCCGTCGAGGGCCGATTGCAGGAGGGCAGCCAGGTCCGTGGATGGGCTGTACGCGATCCAGTCGGCGTGCAGGGTTTCGGGATCGACGCGGCCCGATAGCAGATGGGAGCCGTAGAGGAGGAAGGCGTCGGTGAGGAGCAGGTCGAGGTCGGCCTCCTTTTCCGGGTCGATCGGCGTTTTCGCGACGCGTTTCTCTTTGCGATCGGAGAGCAGAAACTCGATGGTGTCCAGGTGGTAGTCGTGCGGGTTCAGCCCCTCCCGTTTCGATTCCCGGATCGTCGCGATGAGGGAATCCGCCTGGGGAAGGGGCCCGTCCTCTTTGCTCCAGGCGGGAACAAATCCCCGACGCCGATAGAAGACGGGGATGACCGACGAGCCGCATAAGATCTCCTGCCGGCACGAAAACTGCGAAAGTCCCCGGTCCGACTCGATCTTGGCGCGCAGACGACTTCCCACCGTCTCGAAATGCGGTTGCTCGACCGGATGCTCCACGGGCGTGCACGAAAGGAATCCGAGGAGGATGAGGATGCCTGGTATCCTGCTGTTCCTGGCGCGCATGGTGTTTGTCCCGATGGTGTTTCGTTCCCCGTCTATGGGATTTTGATGCAGGAAACTTCTTTGAGAATCCATTCGACAGGGGAACAGTGGGATCAGTCGTCCCGAATCTGCGGGCACCGGCGAAGGATGTCCCAGTACGCCCCCCGGTATCCTGCGCGGATGGCGTCGGCGAGCACCCGGTTGGCGTTGTAGTTGTAATTCCTCTCCGGCCTCGTCGGGTCGAAGAAGAGAAACCGGCTGTCGCCCCTCGTGAGCTCGTCGAGGAGGCCGAAGACGAAGGGGGCGACCTCCGGTTCGAGGAAGAAGACCGGGGCAGACAGGTCGTCGCCGCCTACGAGCCCGCGTCCCATTCCTTTGTCGGCGGTCATGCTTGTAAGCTCCGTGCCCGGGTAAACCCGGACTCCCACGGCGACGCCTGCGCAGTCCGGTTCCGCCTGCTTCATCAACGAGACGGTGCGGACGATACTTTCACGCATCTCGCCGGGGGCCCCGATAAGCAGGTCGAACATGACCGCAATGCCGGCGTCCCGGCACAGGCGGGCGGTGCGAAGGATGTCTTCCGCACGAAAGTCCCGCCCGAGGAGTTTCAGCATCCGGTCGTCGCCGCTGTCGGTGCCGAAGTTGATCCCCATGCAGCCGGCGCGCCGCATGAGGTCCGCCAGTTCGGCCGTGAAGGGAACAGGAGCGCAGTAGGCGTACCAACGCAACCGTTCACCCAGCCCCCGGCGGACGATCTCCCGGCATACCTCGGCGGCATGATCCGCCGGGATGTTGAACTCGCTGTCGCAGGTGTGGATGTGGTCGATCCCCAGGGAAACGAGGCGGGAGAGTTCGTCGGCCACGGCTCCGGGGGGACGGACGCGGACGTGTTTTCCCTTGGCGACCGGGTCGGCGCAGTAGATGCACCGTCGGGGGCACCCCCGCTTCGTCTCGATCCCGGCCTGTCCTCCCTCCCGGAAGTAGCGGCGGTTGTCCAGGAAGCCGCGGCTCATCGGGGGCAGGCCGGCCAGGGGGCGGGCGACGCCGGGGTTTCGCCGCCACGTCGCGCCGAAACGGGAGATAAGGCCGGGAAGGTCGTTCCACGGCTGGTTGTTCTCCAGGCGGTTCGCAACCTCCGCCAGGGTGAATTCCCCTTCCCCCCAGATTCCCGCATCGGTGCCGCACCGTGCGAGAATGGCCTCCGGCATGATGGAAAAACCTACCCCTCCCAGGACGATCGGGGCATCCGTGTGCTCCCGGACGCACCTCACCACGGCCACATGGTCGGGAAGAAAGGAGGCCCGGGTGGCGAAGGAGCAATCGTCCGTGTTGCGGATCGACACCCCGACCAGGGCATGTTTCCCGTTTTCCAGGAACCCGGCGATGGCCGGCTCCCACCGCTCTTCCCAGCACAGGTCGAGGATTTCCGCTTGGTGCCCGGAAGCGCAGAGCGCCTCGGCGACGTAATCCAGCCCGATGGGAGCGATGGGCGGGACGATCCGGTTGGTGTTTACCAGCGCGACGCGCATCGGCCCCCACCCTGGTCTTTATGACCCGCCTCTTACGTAGTAGTAATTGATGATATCGCGCTTGGTGATCATGGTGACGATTTCATCCCGGGCGTCCTCTAGCACCACAGGCAGTTCATCGACGTTCAGGAGCGCCATCTTGTCCAATGCCTGCTGCAGCGTATCGTGCCAGAGAACGCGTTCGACGTTGGGGGTGGCTACATCACGGGCGAGGATCAGGTGGTTGATCGACTCCTCGAACATGAATTCCCGGACATCGTTGATCGACAATATCCCCGTCATTTTCCCCTCCCGGTTTACCACGGGGTAATAGATCTCCCGGGAGGTGGTCATGATTTGCACCAGCTGGCCGAACGGCATCTCCTCGGGAATCCGGTTCACCGGCCGTATTTTTACCGCCTCGTGAACGAAAATCCTCTCAAGGAGACCGCGGGAGAACTCGGTGACATGCGCCGGCGATGCCATGCGGCTGATCAGCTGCTTCTCGTACAGGCTAACCTTCCGGAGCAGGAGGTAGCAGATGGACGAAACCAGCATCAGCGGGACCAGCAGGGTGTAGCTGGAGCTCATCTCGCACGCCATGATGATCGAGGCGATCGGAACCTTGGCCACGCCGGCGAAAAATCCGCCCATTCCCACAAGAACGAAGGAGTTGGGGTGGATGATCCAGCCGGGGGCCACCTTATGGCCCAGGAATCCAAAGGCTCCTCCCAGCATTGCCCCGATGAACACGGAGGGACCGAAGACCCCTCCGCTTCCCCCCGAGCTGATGGTGCAGGACGTCGCCAGGATCTTTAGGAAAGCGAGGAGCAGCATCGTCCACCAGATGATCTTCCCCTCCAGGGCCATCTGGATCCATCCGTACCCCCCGTCGATCACGGCGGGGGAGAGGAAGGAGATCATCCCCAGCATCAGGCCGCCAATGGCGGGCTTGAGCATGTGGTTGATCCGCAGAGGAAGAAAGAATTTGTCCCGGAGGCCGTAGAAGACCCGGATGTAGAGGAAGCCGACCAGCGCGCAGATGACGCCGAAGAGGGCATACGGCACCAGCTCGGAAGTCAGCATGAAGTTCATCTGTCCGGGTAAGAAAAGGGCCTTTCTGCCATAGACCTGGGAGTAGACGGAATGGGCGATGATGGACGAGATGATGCAGGGAAGGATCCCCTCGTATTCGAATTCCGTCTCCCGGTAGAGGACTTCGGGGGCGAACAGGGCCGCCCCCAGGGGCGCCTGGAAGATAGCCCCGATCCCCCCTGCCGCCCCGGCCAGCACGAGGATGCGCTGGTCCCTTGGCTTCAGTTTGAGGCTCGACGAAAGGAACGCCCCGAAGCCGGAGCCGATCTGGGCGATGGGGCCTTCCTTCCCCGCGGAGCCGCCGCTGCCGATGGTGAGGGCGGAGGCGATGATCTTCACGATCGGCACCCGCTTGCGGATCTGGCCCCCCTTCTGGTGAAAAGCCTCGATCATAGCGTCGGTCCCGTGTCCCTCGGCCTCCGGGGCGAGACTGTACACCAGGATTCCCGAGGCCAGCCCCCCGAGGGCGGGAATGACAAGAAACCAGTAGGAGTGCTTTTCGATGATCTCGGCTGCAAGGGTTGCGGGAGAACCCCTGCCGGGTTCCAAATATCCGGTCACCAGGTGCAGCACATTGAGAGCCAAATGGAGCAGCTGATCGAACAGGATGGCCCCCAGGCCCGCCACCACCCCCACGGCGATGCTCAGGAGCGTCAGGCGGAATTGCCTGGGCCATGCGGAAACCGTGCGTAGAATCCAGTCTCTGCCCGAACGGAACAAGGTCTTCTCCTTACATCCCTCCCGCGGGCTTTTGCCTTCTTTGTGTTCAGCAAACCATGATATTTCAAGCTGTTGTTTTATCAAAATGCATTTCTATGCCGAATCAGGGGTTTTTTCCTCCAGGGGCTGCGGGATACAATTCCGGTAAAGACACATCGTCGCGCAAGGGGGGAGAACCGGCATGGGAACCTGCCGGATCTGCAACGCCACATCCGACATGATCGCCAGGGAGCTTGCGGTATGCCTCCCTTGCATCCGGGGGAACCCGGAGAGCGCCCTTCCTGTGGCCCGGGAAGCGCATCTCCGAAGCAGGGCTGCCTTCGGGCTGCCCGAACGTCCTCCGGACGACCCCGAAGGCGTTCCCTGCCACCTCTGCGTGAACGAGTGCCGGATCCCGGAAAACGGGATCGGGTATTGCGGGGTGCGGGAAAACCGGGGAGGGAGCATGAATGGGGTTTCTCGTAAGAGGGGGAAGCTTTCCTGGTACCACGACCCCCTCCCATCCAATTGCGTGGCGGACTGGGTGTGCCCCGGCGGGACGGGGGCGGGGTACCCTGCGTTTGCCCGGTGCCCCGGGCCGGAAGAGGGATGCACCAACCTGGCCGTCTTCTTCCATGCGTGCACGTTCAACTGCCTGTACTGCCAGAACTGGCAGTATCGCCTGAAGACGTTCGCCCCGGGAACTACGACCCCGGATGCTCTTGCGTCACACGTGGACCGGTGGACGACCTGTATCTGCTATTTCGGCGGAGACCCTTCGGCACAGCTGCCGTTTACCCTGCAGGTCTCCCACCTGGCGATGGAAAGGGCACAGGGGAGAATCCTCCGCGCCTGCTGGGAGACGAACGGATCGATGAGCGAGCGTCTTCTGGACGATGTGGTGGAGGTCGCGCTCATAACCGGCGGCTGCATCAAGTTCGACCTGAAGGCCTGGGACGAGTCACTGCACATTGCCCTGACAGGGGTAACCAACCGGCGGACGCTGTCCAATTTCGCGCGGGCTGCGAAGGAATCGGCCAGAAGGCCTATCCCCCCCCTTCTCGTGGCGAGCACGCTCCTCGTTCCGGGGTACGTGGACGAGCAGGAGGTCGGCAACATGGCGGCGTTCCTTGCCTGTCTCGACCCGCAGATCCCCTACAGCCTGCTCGGGTTCCACCCCCATTTCTATCTTTCCGATCTTCCCCGGACGCCCGCTGCTCTTGCCCGGAAATGCCTCGAAGCCGCCCGGGAGGCGGGGTTGTCCCGCGTGAAGATCGGGAACGTCCATCTTCTGGGGTAAGTTTTTCGGGCGGACCGACTTTCCTTGCCGCAGTGAAACCGGAGATCCTCGAACGCATCAAAACAGCTGATATTTTTCATTGTCTCGCTCGGTCCCCGGCCACGGCCGAAAAGACCCCAAACACCCCAAGACAAGGGAGAATGAATCGCATGGCATCCAAGGAACTCGAAACCGTCGCCCGGTCGCTCGTCGCGGAAGGGAAGGGAATCCTGGCCGCCGACGAAAGCTCGCCAACCATCGAAAAGCGGTTCCGGAGCATCGACCTTCCCTCCACCGAGGAGAACCGCCGCTCCTACCGGGAGTTGCTCTTCACCACTCTCGGAGCTTCGGAGTTCATAAGCGGGGTCATATTGTACGACGAGACGATCCGCCAGAAGGCGAAGGACGGTACCCCTTTTCCGGAGGGACTCTCCCGGCAGGGAATCATACCGGGCATCAAGGTGGACGAGGGGGCGAAGTCCCTGGCCGGCTTTCCGGGGGAGAAGGTCGCGGAGGGACTTACCGGCCTGCGGGAACGGCTTTCCGAGTATCGGGACCTGGGTGCTCGTTTCGCCAAGTGGCGCGCCGTGATCGCCATCGGGGACGGCATTCCGACCGCGTCCTGCATCAAGGCGAACGCCCACGCGCTCGCGCGCTACGCAGCGCTGTGCCAGGAGGCCGAGCTCGTCCCCATCGTGGAGCCCGAAGTGCTCATGGACGGCCCGCACACCATCTTGCGCTGCGAGGAAGTGACGACCGAAACCCTGGCCCTGGTCTTCTCCGAGCTCCTCGAGCACCGTGTGGCGCTTGAGGGAACTCTCTTAAAGCCCAACATGGTTCTCTCGGGGAAGGAGTGCCCGACGCAGGCGAGCGCAGGCCAGGTGGCAGAGTCGACGGTACGTGCCTTCCGCCGCGTCGTTCCGTCCGCCGTTCCCGGCATTGTCTTCCTCTCGGGCGGGCAGAGCCCCGAGCAGGCCACCCTGCACCTGAGCGCCATGAACGCACTGGGCAGGCATCCCTGGGAGCTGAGTTTCTCCTACGGGCGAGCTCTGCAGGATCCGGTCCTCAAGGCGTGGAAGGGGGATCCGGGAAACGTCGCCGCCGCGCAGAGAGCCTTCTACCACCGCGCGCGGTGCAACAACGCAGCTCGTTTCGGAAAGTACACGAAGGAGATGGAAATAACGGCCGCCTGACGGCGCACCTTTAAGGAGGGTGCATAGTACGGCCGGCAACCCCCTATTCCCGGAAGGAGGACGCGATGCAGGAGCGGAAAGGAATCATCACATTCAAGGGAAACCCGATGACACTGCTCGGGCCGGAGATTCGAACGGGGGATAAGGCCCCCGATTTCCGTGTTGTGGACAACGCCCTATCGCCCGTGACCTTGGCGGATTTCCGGGGAAAGGTAAAGATCCTGAGCGCCGTCCCGTCCCTGGACACGCCCACGTGCGACACGGAGACCCGCCGGTTCAACAAGGAGGCGGCGAAACTTCCGGAGAATGCGGTCGTTCTGACCATCAGCCTGGACCTGCCCTTCGCCCAGAAGCGGTGGTGCGCAGCGGCGGGAGTGGACAAGGTAAAGACCCTGTCCGACTACCAGGACCGCTCCTTCGCATCGGCCTACGGCGTGCTGATCAAGGAACTGAAGCTTCTGTCCCGCTCCGTTTTCGTCGTCGACGCGAACGACGTGGTCCGGTATGTCCAGCACGTAGGGGAGGTGGCCGAGGAGCCCGACTACGACGCTGTCCTGGCCGTGGTGAAGGGGCTCTTCTAGATCTGCTTCTTCAACCTCTTCAAGGAAAGACCACCCGGCGGGACCGGGGCACCTGCGGGAATGGGTATCCGGAAGGGAAAACGTTTCAGGGGTTGAGAAGATATGCAATAAAATGCAATAGTTGTGAACAAGCGCTAATAGGCAGCGGGGGATCCGGGGGGGATCCCCCTGTGCGCGGTTCGGCATTATTTTTCATGAGGCAGATTCAGCTCCGGTCCCCGCTTGCCGCATTACACCCGACAAAACCCGTTAGGACCACGTAGGGAGAGAGATCCCTGGATATAAACGGGAGAGCGGAAAGGAGGGAAACATGCAAAGCATGATGAACGAAATTTTCGGCTCCTTGGGAACCTACATACCCAGCCTTCTCGGCGCCCTGGCGATCCTGGTCATCGGATGGCTTATCGCGCTGGTCATCTCGGGCATCGTGGAGAAAGGCCTCCGCAAGGGGGGGGTGAACGAGCGGGTGAGCCGGCTGACCGGCGTGGAAGAGCCGGAAAAACGGATCGACCTGGAAAAGGGGATCGCAAAGGGTCTGTTCTATCTGATCATGCTCTTCGTGCTGGTGGCGTTCTTCCAGGCCTTGCGTATCTCCATCATCACGGAACCGATTAACCGTCTCCTGAACCAGGTGTTCGAATTCATCCCCCGTGTGGCCGGAGCGGCCGTCCTGCTGGTGACCGCCTTGGTCGTGGCGAAGGTGCTGAAAATGATCGTCCTGAAAGGGCTCGGAGCAGCCAACATCGACGAGTGGTTCGGCCGCAAGGAGGAAGCGGAAGGGGAAGCAGTTTCTCTGTCGAAATCGATCGCGGACGCCGTGTACTGGCTTGTCCTGCTGCTGTTTCTTCCGGCCGTGCTCGGAGCCCTGTCCCTGCAAGGGATTCTCAGTCCGGTACAGGAAATGTTCAACAAGCTCCTGGGCTTTCTCCCCAACATCATCACGGCAGGCGTTCTCTTCCTGATCGGCTGGTACGTGGCGCGCATCGTCCGGCAGATCCTGACGAATCTGCTCGCTGCCGTGGGAGCGGACAGTATCGGCGAGAAGGCGGGACTTTCCCCGGCGCTGGGAGAACAGAAACTGTCCGGACTCGTCGGGCTGATCGTGTACATCTTCATTCTCATTCCAATTGCCATCGCGGCTCTGAATACCCTGCAGTTGGAGTCCATCACGGCACCGGCCAGCAACATGCTGGACATGATCCTCGCGACGCTTCCGAGACTCTTCGCGGCCGTCGTCCTACTGGGGATTGCCTACGCGGTGGGAAAAATGGTGTCCGGCCTGGTCAGCAGCCTGCTCGAGGGGATCGGGTTCAACAGCGTCCTGGCTCGCCTCGGACTGGGGCAGGAGTCCCCCGAAGGGAAGTGGACCCCGTCGGCGATCGTGGGGAGCCTGGTGCTCCTGGCGATCCTGTTCTTCGCCTCCCTCGAGGCCTCCCGGCTGCTTGGCTTCGAAGTGGTCGCGACGCTCGTGTCCGAGTTCATCGTCTTCGCGGGGCATATCCTCACGGGGCTGGTCATCTTCGCAGTGGGGCTAGCGCTTGCGAATGCCGTATCCGGGGCGCTCACGGCGACGGGAACGCCCCAGTCTAATTTCCTCGGCATCGCCGCAAAGGTGTCCATCATCGTCCTTGCGGGGGCGATGGCGTTGCGGCAAATGGGACTGGCGAACGAAATCATCAACATGGCGTTCGGAATGCTTCTGGGGGCGGTCGCCATCGCCGTGGCCATCGCCTTCGGCATCGGCGGGCGCGACATCGCGGCGGCCGAACTGGAGAAATGGGTCCGGTCGCTGAAATCGAAGCAGGAGTAGGAGGGAGGGTATCCGTTCCGGCAGGCGTCTCGGGCCCATATCTCTCGGGATCGCAGTAACCGGGTTCACGGTCCTGGAGCTTTCGCTTCACCAGGAGTGGGTTCGCGGCCCGTTCTGGGTCATTGCGGCGTCGGCCTTCGAGGCCGGGACGGTCGGCGGGGTGGCCGACTGGTTCGCGGTGACCGCCCTGTTTCGCGAAGTACGGATCCCGCTGATCCGGCGGCACACCAACATCATCGTTAAGAATCGCGCCCGGATCGTCGACGGCATCGCGGACATGGTGCAGAACCGCTGGCTCTCCCCCGCGATCATCGAGGAGCACCTCGGTCGGTTTTCCGCCTCCCGGGCCCTCCTGGAATACCTCGGGGACGGGTCCCGGCGGGAGAAACTGCTCGTGGTGCTGCGAGACCTGCTGGGGAAAATCGTCGAAGGACTGGACGGTCCGGAGATCGCGGGCTTTCTTTCCCGGACGCTTCAAGACCAGGTGAAGGGGATCGACCTGGCGGGCCCCCTGGGGGTCTGGATGGAGCAGGCGATCGCCCGGAGAGACCACGACGCCGTGTGGGACCTCCTGCTCACATCCCTGACCCGTTCCCTGCGAGACCCCGAGATCGAGGCCCTCTTCCGGAAGCTTTCCCGGCAGGCGCTTGACGCCTACAAGGAGAGCGGTCTCCACAGGAAGGTGGTTCTCAACATCGCCGAGGCGGTGGACCTCCTGGACGACCGGACGGTCGCCCGGGCCCTTATCGACAACCTTTCGGTCTTCGTGCGGGAGGCGAAGGGGAACCCCGGTCACCCGATTCGGCAGAATCTGGACGCCGTGCTGCTCGATTTCGCGCGAGCCCTTTCCTCCGGCGACCCCGAAGCGGTTTCCCCGGTGAACACCCTGCGGGCCCGGCTGGTCGAGAACACCGACGCGGTGGAGGTCATGCGGAAGGTCCTCGGGCAGTTCCGGGCGACGGCTATGGCGCAGCTCGACCGCCCCGATTCGGACCTCGCGGCGCTGATGCGCAGATTCCTCAACGAGAGGCTGGCGGAGTTCGCCCGGGACGCAGACGCGCAGGAAAAGCTGAACGCATGGGTCCGGGAAACGGCCGTGGAACTCGTACGGAAGCGCCATGCCTACATCGGGGAAATGGTCCGTGGCAGCCTCGAAAAGCTGCGCGACATCGACCTTGCGGCCCAGATCGAGGCGAAGGTGGGTTCGGACCTCCAGTATATCCGTCTCAACGGGGCCATCGTCGGGGCCCTGGTGGGGGCGTTCCTGGCGATCGTCAGGATGTACCTGTTTTAGGAAACACGGCAGGAAGGAAGCGGTCGACCTTACGTCCACCGGAAAAGCCACAGGGCGCAGGCGAAACACAGGGTGCCCCAGAGGCCCATCACCAGGAAGTGGGGCCAAAGCACGGCAAGGTGGGCTCCGTCGGTCATGACCCCCCGGAGAGCGTCGATCAGGGCGGTAAGAGGCAGGGCCCGGATCAGCGGCTGAAGGAGATCGGGGAACCGGCTGGTGGAGAAGAAGACCCCCGAGACGACGATCATCGGGAACGTGGCGAGGTTGATCAGCCCCGAGATCGTCGCAGTCGTGCGAGCGCGGCTGGCAACAAGCGTCCCGAGGCCGGCGAAGGAGAGAGCCCCGACCACCGTCACCGCCGTCAGGGAAAGTAGCGACCCCGCCGAGGACACGCCGAAGATCAGCCAGGAAAGGAAGAGAAGGGGAACGACCTCGAGAGGAACGAAAGCAAGCCGCGCCAGCATGTGCGCCAGGAGAAAATCCCGTTTCCGCATCGGCGTCGCGAGCTGCAGCTTGAGGAGCTTCCGGATCCGGTCCTCGACGATCACCCACCCGATTCCCCACAACCCGCCTCCCATCAGGTTCATGCCGAGCAATCCCGGAATGAGGAAGTCGATGTAGCGCGCGCCGGGTTCCGCGACGAGGTTGTCTGACACCCCGATCGGATCGGTTCGCCCCGCGGCATGCTGGAGTGCCCGGTCCACCCGCTCCCTGGCGAGACGGCTCTCGGGACGGGTCGGGTCGTAACGGTAGAGCAGTGGGTCCCCGGGAATGACCATGACCGCCGCCCGTCCCGTACGGAGACGGTGGTCCGCCGCCTCGCGGGAGAGCACCTCGACGCGCATCCCTTTGTCCGCTTGCAGGCTCCGTTCGGCATCTCCCGCCCCGCGACCATCGACCACCACGACGTTGGTCGGGCCGGGGCGCTCCCCGCGGAAGGCGATCCCCAGCGCGACCGCCAGGAGGATCGGGAAGAGAAACGTCCAGAAGATCGTCTCGGGGTGCCGCAGACTTTCGCGGAGTCTCGCCAGCACGAGATGGCGAAGCGGCCTACTCATCGCGGTATTGTCTTCCGGTGAGGGATACGTAGACGTCCTCAAGCGTTGCCTGCCGAAGCGTGAGGTGGGCGAGGGAGGCGGAGCGGGCCCGGAACAGGTCGAGCAGCGCGGGGACGGTGACATGCGCTTCCTGCACGGATACGAGGAGCGCCCCGTTCTCCCGCCTGACCGACGTTACCCCGGCAAGCCTCCGGACGGCCGCGTCCTCCACGTCCCCCGCCGCCATTTCGATCTCGACAACGAGGTTTCCGTCGAGGGAGGCGATGAGTTCGTCGGGGGACCCTATGGCGATCGCCTTTCCTCGCTCGATGATGGCGACCCGGTCGCAGAGGCGCTGCGCCTCCTCCATGTAATGGGTCGACACGAGGATGGTGCATCCCCTGTCCTTGTAGGAGAGAATCGAGTCGCCGAACTGGAGCCGTGCCTGGGGGTCAAGCCCCGTGGTCGGCTCGTCCAGGACGAGCAGTTCCGGGTCCCCCACCAATGCGCAGGCAAGTGCCAGCCGCTGTCTCTGTCCGCCGGAGAGCTTGCTCGTCCAGGAACGGGCCTTCTCCTCGAGCCCCACTTCCCGGATGACGGACGGGACGTCGCGGCCCCGGGGGTAGAAGCTGCGAAACAGCGTCACCACCTCCGCTACCGTGAGACGTTCCGGGAAACGTGTCTCCTGCAGGGAGACCCCGATGCGCGCACGAAGCGAGCGGTCGTCCCCCCCCCACTTCGTCCCGAGAACGACGACCTGTCCGGACGTGGGTTCCTGCAGTCCTATCAGGATCTCGATGGTCGTCGTTTTCCCCGCGCCGTTGGGACCGAGCAGGCCGAAACATTCCCCGACACGGATTTCCAGGTCCAGGGAGTCCACCGCGACGACGCCGTCGTAGCGCTTGACGACGCCAAGGAGGGAAACCGCCGGCCCCCGCGTCCCGTCCGGTCCGGCAAAGGGAAGCGCCTTCATGGACTCATCACCTGACTCCGACGGCGACCCTGCGCAGCAGGAAGTAACCCGCCACCGCGAATCCGGCTATGCCAGCGTATTGCGCGAACGTCAGGCCTCCGTACCGCGCGTCGCTCAGCCGGAGGAAATCGAGGAAGAATCGCACCGGAAGATACAGGAGGACGAAAGCAATCGGGAAGAACCCCGTCGGGCGGGGCTTGCGGTCGAGGACGAGGATTACGGGAACGATGACGAGGAAGGTGTAGAGAAACTCGTACCAGCCCAGGTCGTGATAGGCCAATTTCGCCAGTGTTTCCGCCCCCGGAAGATCCGCCAGCCTGCCGGCGGCCCCGTAGAAATACCCGATGTACGCCCTCGCCTCCGGCGTGGACAGGCTTACCCCGAGCGGGAAATGCGTGACCGTCCCCGGATGGTCGTGCGCGACCGTGCACCCCAGCCTGCCGATTGCCCACGCAAAGGGAAATGCGAACGCAAACACATCAAGATACTTCCAGCCGGTGCCGGGGGGCAGGGAGGGGGATTTCCAGCGAAAAAAAAGCCAGATCCCGAACAATGCGCCGAGGACGCCCCCGAAGGAACTGATGTTTTCCCAGATCTTCAGGAGGATCACCGGGTTTTTCGCCACCTCTCCGGGGAAATAGGCAAGGACGGCGACCAGGTGGGCCGATACGAACCCTGCGATCAGCGTGTAGAACAGCAGGTCCGCGCAGACATCGGGATCCAGGGAGAGCTTGCGGCACCGCGCAAGCGACATCCGGATGCCGACGAGCATGGCGATTGCGACCAGCACGCCGAAGGCGTGGATTTTCAGCGGTCCCAGGGGGAGGACGGGCTGCTCGAAGTAGGGGATCATGCCGGTCGCCGTCCCGGCCGCTTCCTCCCTACCCGGAAGGGGTCTTGCCCGAGGCGGCCTTTCCCCGGAAATCGTGGCATTCGGCGCACGCTCCTTCTTCCTTGTTGTGGTCCACCTTGTCGTCGTGGCACGAAAGGCAGATATCGCGCCCGGAAACTCCCCACACATGGGGTCGGTGGCACTCCGTGCAGGAAAGGTCGGGGTGCTCCCCCTTTCGGTGAAGCGCGGGCTGGTCCTCGTGGCACTCCCGGCAGGACGTGACCGGCTGCGCCTCGATTTTCTTTTTGTGGCAGTCGCCGCACGCCATGGACATCATGGGGGCGGAGGTGTCGATCTTGTGGCACTCGGCGCAATCGTTGGGGGGGCGGTACCCTGCCGCGTGGCACTGATTGCAGAGGATCCGTTCGTGCTTCCCCTCCAGGTCCATGGGGTGCCATTTCATCTTGGAGCCGGGCATCATCGAGCCGAGCGGCGAAAGGGGCCCTCGTTCCGGCATGGTGTGGCAGGTCGCGCATTCCGTCGTCAGAACCTTTCCGCTTTTCGCGACGTGCTTTCCATCGTGGCACCGGAAGCAGCCCGGCCAGTTCCGGTGCCCGATGTTCGACGGGTACGTCTTCCAGTTCACCTTCATGTCCGGGAATACGCTCCGGTCGTAAATGTTGATCGCGGTCTCCACGGCCTTGTCCACGTCGGCCCTTCGGCTCTTGTACACCTCCGGATACCGGTTCCGGTAGTAGGTCGCGATTTCCGTCTGCAGACCCTCGTGGGCCTTCTCCCTGCTCGGGTACTCCACGACGAGGGCGTCCACGACCACCTTCTTCACCCAGGGAAGGGTGCGCGAGATGAAGTGGGAAGCCATCGCCTTGTCCACCGCGGCCTCGGGGGGCTCATAGATGTGCGTGGGGCGGTTGTGGCAGTCCATGCAGTCCATCTCGTGCTTTTCCCGTAATTCGAGCTCTGCGGGGTCCCCCGTGAAGTCGGTGCTGATATACACGTCCTCGGTGCCGTCGGTCCGCGACGATTTGAACCAGGGGATCTCCTGCTGCCGCTGGTCCAGTGCGACGTACGTGACCTTGTTCTCGGTGATCATGTGCCAGTGGATCCCGGCATTCTCTCCCAGTTCCCCGCTTCCCCCTCCCGTCTTGATCCCCAGGCTGATCTGCTCGGGGGTGTTCTTCTCGTTGTACCGGAAGTGGGGGATCTGCACCAGCTGGGTGCCGAAGAACTTCGCGGGCCAGTGGCACTCCTCGCACGTCTCCCGTGCCGGTCGCAGGTTTTCGATGGGGGTGGGGATCGGGGTCGGGTACGTATTGAATATTACTGCAAAGACCTGCCTCGCCCCGGAGATCTTGGATTTCACGTACCAGGACGCGCCCGAACCGACGTGGCAGTCCACGCAGAGCACGCGGGCATGGGGCGACCCCTGGTACGACGCGAATTCGGGCTCCATGACCGAGTGGCAGAGCTGCCCGCAGAACGATGTGGTTTCCGTGTACAGGAAGGCGTGGTATGACACGAAGGCCAGCAGGATCGCGAGGAAAGAGCCGCCCAGAATGGCGTAGCTGAACTTTTTCCTCATGCTGGGCTCGTTCAGGTCGAGCAGGGGGTACGGCAAGGCCTCGTCGACGCCCAGGCGGCGCCTGCGGATGCTTTCCCGCCGCATGCCATAAAGGAACAGGATGGCCCCGAGGGAGAAGAAGAACGGGAACACCATGAAGGCGAAGATTCCGAGATAGGGGCTGTGCGCCTTGAAGCTGAACATCAGAAGAAGTGTGAAGATAATGAGAAAGACGCTGATGATCGCCACGTAAGCGCCGAAAAAGCTTATGGCGTTCCGGTAGAGCCCCCCTCGCTGTTTATCCTCTGCCATCGTGTCCTCCTTCTTTCCGCGGCGTGCCGCCCGGATCCTCCCATCCCAGGCTTTTCCTCCCGGGCATCGTCGCGAGAGCGGCTCACCGGATTTCGGTGTCCGCGGGATCATGATATAGGGAGTAAAGAACATATTATACGAGGTTGCCCATGGTATTCACGGAAACGTTTTCCCTGTCGACCAAGGGGTTCTGCGACATCATCGACATCACCGGGAAGGTGACCGCCGCGGTCGGCCGTTCCGGGATCGCGAACGGATCGGTTACCGCATTCTGCCCCGGCTCCACGTGTTCGATCACGACGATCGAGTACGAATCGGGAGTCATCGCGGACCTCGCGAGGGTGATCGAAAAGATCGTCCCCTCGAACGTCCCCTATGAGCACGACAAACGCTGGGGGGACGGCAACGGCTTCTCCCATGTACGGGCGGCCCTTCTCAAGCCATCGGTTACCGTCCCTCTCCTGCAGCAAAGGCTCGCCCTGGGAACCTGGCAGCAGATCGTCTTCCTCGATTTCGACAACCGGGAGAGAAGACGGGAGATCATCGTCCAGGTGATCGGCGAGCAGGCGAACGGCGGGTAGATGTGAGGCGGAGCGCGCGCAGTGGCGGGTAAGGCCATGGTGCCGGACAAGGCGGACGTACTCATCGTGGGGGCGGGGATCATCGGGCTTACGCTCGCCCGCCGGCTGGTCCAGGCCGGGTGCGACAACGTGGTCCTCGTCGAAAAAGAGGCCGCCCCCGGGATGCACGCTTCGGGGCGCAACAGCGGCGTACTGCACGCCGGGATCTATTACGCACCCGACAGCATGAAGGCGAAGTCGTGCCTGAACGGGAACTTCCTGATGCGCGACTACTGCCGGGAGAAAGGGCTTCCGCTCCGGGAGACCGGCAAGGTGATCGTCGCGCGCGACGAGGAGGAGCTTCCTGTCCTGCGCGAATTGGAGCGGCGCGCCACGGCGAACGGAGCAAAGGTGGAGATGATCGACGAGGCGCAGCTGGCCGGGATCGAGCCGAACGCGCGAACCACCGGGAAGGCCCTCTTCTCGCACGACACCGCCTGCGTCGATCCACTGGCGGTGATCGACAGTCTCCGGACCGACCTGGAGGCGTGCGGGAAGGCCACCCTCCTCACCGGCTGCCTGTTCACGGGGGTCAAGGGGTCCCGTACGGCGGTCACCAGCCGGGGCGAAATCTCGTTCCGGAAGTTCGTGAACGCCTCCGGCGCCTACTGTGACCGGATCGCGCACCTGTTCGGGGTCGGAAAGCAGTACCGTCTGATCCCTTTCAAGGGGATCTACCGGAAACTCCGTAAGGGGCTTTCCCACACCGTACGGGGGAACATCTACCCGGTTCCGGACATCCGCAACCCGTTCCTCGGAATTCACGCAAGCTGCAACGTCCACGGGGAGGTGTATCTTGGCCCGACCGCCATTCCCGCTTTCGGTCGGGAGAACTACGGCATCCTTTCGGGGATCGATCGGGAGGGGGCATCCATCGCGCTCTCCGACCTGATCCTCTTTATCCGGAACCCGCAATTCAGGGAGGTCGCCCTTACGGAGCCCCGAAAGTTCCTCGCCCGACGATTCTTTCGGGACGCCGCGCGGCTGATGAAGGTACTGTCCCCCCCCGACATCGAGCCCTCGGAGAAGGTGGGGATCCGGGCGCAACTGGTGGACTGGCGGACCAAGGACCTGGTCATGGACTTCCAGGTGATCGCCGACGGCGACGCGATCCACGTCCTCAACCCGATTTCGCCGGCCTTCACCTCCTCCATGGACATCGCCGAGACCCTTGTGCGGGAGCACTTTACAGGGGGGGAGGCGGATCGCGGGAAGAAGACGGGATGAGCGCTCGCAGGGGGAAAGTCCCCATCAAGGGCGTCATCTTCGATTTCGGGGG
>DATHRT010000256.1:0-1726 GCA_035464915.1 Candidatus Limnocylindria bacterium | reverse complement strand
CCCGAACGTGGCCCTTTAGCTCAGATGGTAGAGCAGAGGACTGAAAATCCTCGTGTCCGCAGTTCAATTCTGCGAGGGGCCACCATTTCATATCAAGGACTTGGCCGATGCCGGCCAAGTCCTTTTATTCTTCCGCCGGTGCCCCATCATTCCCTTGTTCCGGATCGTTTCACAAAATCCCCCCAGGTCACCCCTCCTGCACGATCTCGATGTCGATGGTGATTTCCACCTCATTGCCCACGACCACCCCTCCGGCTTCGATCGCCTTGTTCCACGTGAGGCCGAAATCCTTCCGGTTGATCGTCGTGGACGCCGTTCCTCCGACGCGCATCTTCCCCTGGAGGTCCTTGACGGGAGGAGTCGGTCCCTCGACGTCGAGCACCACCTCCCTGGTCACACCGCGGATCGTCAGGTCTCCCGTTACCTTGAGCTTTTCCTCGCCGGCCCTTTCCACCTTTTCCGATTTGAAGACAAGGAGGGGGTACTTCTCCGCATCCAGTAAATCCGGGCTTTTCAAATGCTTGTCGCGTTTTTCCACGCGGGTGTTGATGGAGTTGGCGTCGATCGTGATCTCCGCCGAAGACCGGGAGATGTCGCCCCCGTCGTAGGTGATGTTCCCCGACACCTTCTCAAAACCACCGCGCACGTTGGAAACCATCATGTGGCGCACCTTGAATTGGACCGCCGAGTGTGCGGAATCCAGAACCCACGTCCCCGCCGGGGCCGCCGCAGGAAGCATCAACAACAGCGCGACAATGCCCACTTGACGAAACCGCCGCATCATTCTCCTTCTCATCCGGGAGCGAATCGGGTCCCCGGGTTCTTCCGTACGATTCGCCGGGACCGTCGCCCCTTCTGGTTTTCTAAGGATCAAGCCTCGGAAGACGGGACTCCCTTCCGCGACTGTTTGATCCTGCTTCGTTGATGCTTGAACTCCAGCCTGCGTTCCCTTGATTTTCTCGTTGGCCGGGTTTCCCGGCGGAACCTGGCGGGCTCGGCAGCCTTGCGGATCAACCCGGCCAGGCGTTCCCTGGCATCCTCCCGGTTGCGTTCCCGGGTCCGAAACCGGCGGGCTTCGATGATCAGGACGCCTTCGTCGGTCATTCGCCTTCCCGCCAACCGGACCAGACGTTCGCGAACCGCATCGGGAAGAGACGGGGAATGGCGGACGTCGAACCGAAGCTGGACCGCCGTAGCCACCTTGTTGACATTCTGGCCGCCGGGGCCCGAGGAGCGGATGAATCGTTCCCGTATCTCGCCTTCCGGGAGGAGGATTGTCTCCGTAACGCGAATCATATTGGTATGGTAACGCTTCGCACGCCTGGCGAAAAGCGGCAGGTTGCCGTAATTGGTAACCTCGGGGGGTGTAATAAGCAGAAAATACCCTATATTGGAAAAGTTTTTCTTATATTATTGTCCCTGATTCCCAGAAAAATACTTCATCTTTTCAAGTAAATACCTTTCTTTATGGGAACATATACCGTTTTCTTGCCTGGCATTGATATTGCACTTGACTTTAGTGGGGGAATACCTGAACAGGAGGACATGAAGCGATGCAACGGGACGGCGAGCGGGAAACTGGCGCCATGCAGTTGCTGTCCGCGGGCGAGGTAGCGAAAATGCTAAGCCTATCCAGATTGCATGTCCAGACCCTGGCGGTAAGCCGGGAACTCCCCGGAGTCTGGCTGGAAAACACGCTCCTCTTCCATCTGCGCGACGTGGAGAA
>DATHRT010000255.1:0-22615 GCA_035464915.1 Candidatus Limnocylindria bacterium | reverse complement strand
CCGAAAGTTCGCGGGATCGAGGATCCGGTACCCCGCCTCCTGGATGGCTTTCCGGATCGGTCCCACGTTGAGGGTCGCGATCCGGAAGAAGACGGCCAGGGTGCCCGGTTCGGTGTGGCCAGTCGTCAGGATGCTCGTGATATTCACGTGGAAGGATTTTATGATGGTCATGACCCCGACGAGGGAGCCCGGGACGTCGGGGACCACGACTTCCAGCCTGCTGCTGATCTCCCCCACCCCCAGTGCCTCGATGAACGCCTTGAGGACGTCCGTTCTCGTGATGATACCCGCCACGCCGCCCTTGTCGTCCAGCACGGGGAGAGCGTTGACCCGGAAATCGTGCAGCAGGGTGATCGCATCCTCGAGGGAATCGTTGACCGTGGCGGTGACCATCTTACGGGTCATGACCTTCTCCACGAGGGTGCTCGCCAGCATCTTCTCCTTCTCCTTTTCCGAAGAGCCGGAGAGGAGCCCCACCGGAAGCATCGCCTCCCGGATGTCCCGGTCCGACACGATGCCGACGAGCTTGTTGTCTTCACCGGTAACCGGAAGCTGGCGAACGTTCTGCTCGCGCATCAGGCGGCGAGCATCCTGCAGGGAAGCGGACGGGGAAATCACGACAACCTTGCGTTGCATCCTTCGGGTTACGAACATGGAACACTCCTCCGTATCGCCGGGATCAGCTCTTCTGGAGCTCCCGGATGTGGATTTCGGTGCAGCGCGCGAGGGACTCCCTTTCGTAACCGCCCTCCAGAACCGAGACGATCTTTCCTCCGCAGTACTGGTTCGCCAGCGCGACGGCGAATTCCGAAAGGAAACGGAATCCCTCGTCCGTGAGTTGTATGTCGGCCAGCGGGTCGTCGCGGTGCGCGTCGAAACCGGCGGACAGGACAAGGAACTCGGGGTGGAACCTTTCCGCTGCAGGGGCGAGCAGTTGCTCGCAGACCAGCCGGTACTCGTCGTCCCCCGCGCCGGGCGCCATCGGGGCGTTGAGGGTCGTCCCTTCTCCGGCCCCGTTTCCTGTCTCCCACCGCCGCCCCGTCCCGGGGTACAGGAAAGCGGGGTTCTCGTGGATGCTGAAGAAGAACACCGACGGGTCCTCCCAGAAGATGCTCTGCGTGCCGTTCCCGTGGTGGACGTCCCAGTCGATGATCATCACCCGGGAGACTCCGTGCAACGCCTGCAGGGATCGGACGGCGATCGACGCGTTGTTCAGGAGACAGAACCCCATTCCCTTGGCGCGTGCGGCGTGATGCCCCGGCGGGCGCACGGCGCAGAATGCCCTGTCCGCCTTCCCCTTAGCGACGGCATCCGCCCCCGCGATGGCCCCCGCCGCCGAAAGGAGGGCGATCAGGTAGGAGTTCTTGTTCAGGTACGTGTCCTCGGCGTCGAGAGTGAGATCCCCCCGGCGGCAGGCAAGCTCGAGCTTCCGCAGATAGTCGGGATCGTGTACGCGGAGGATATCGCCGTTGTCCGGATAGTCCGGGGTAACCGGCGTCAGCGTATTGAAAAGTCCGACCTCTTCAAGATGCTTGTTGATCGCGTTCAGGCGGTCCGGGGATTCCGGATGCTCGAAAGAGGAGACATGGAGCAGATAGTCCGGATGGTAGACGTACGCGACGTTTTTCATCGAAACCCCGACGCATAATTTTATCACATCGGATATATTGGTACCATGTGGACCCCCATGGGCTGGGCGATGGCAGCGATACTGCTGGCTGCAGCGGGAGCTGCGGTGACCGCGCTTCGTTCCTCCCTTCTCATTGTCGGCGAGGAGGGACTGGCGGAAGATGCATCGGCGGGAGAAAAACTTGCCCCCGATCTGCTCTCCGCCGTCCGCGACCCCCGGGTCCGTCACCCGTTCTCCCTCTGGGTTGCGGCGTCTGCCTGCAAGGCTCTTGCGGGACTTTGCGCGGGGGCGGCGGCCCTTTCCCTTTTCAGCCGCTTGCGGGGCGGGCCGGGGGCCGCGTCGGCTGCCGGGTGGGTTCTTTTCTTCCTGCTTATGCTCTTCTGGCTGGAGAACCTCTCCACGCGGGGCGCGATGTCCCATCCGCGGCGGATCCTCCGGTGGGGAGGAAAAACGTCCCTGCACTTGCTGCGCGGGGCAGCCGCTCCCTCGAGGCTTCTGGATCGTCTTGGCAGACGGCTGTACGGGGAGGGGTATGTCCCCGAGGCCCTCATGGACATCCGTTTCGGATCGGAGGAGGGGATTCTCGATGTGATCGAGGAGGGGGCGGAACACGGCACGATCGATTCCACGGAGGAGAGGATGATCGAGGGGGTCCTTCGATTCGGAGAGACGGTGGTGAACGAGGTGATGACCCCCTGGTCCGAGGTCGTGTGCCTGCGGAAGGGAATGGCGTACGCGGATGCGGCGGCCACCGTCGGGGACAGCGGCTTCTCTAGGTATCCCGTGCTGAGCCGAAACGGGGAGGACATCGCGGGGATCCTTTCCTCCCGGAGCTTCTTCCGGCCGGGAGGGGGCGAGAAATGGGAGCAGTTTATCGAAAAACCCGTCTACGTACCCGAATCGATGCGGGTGTCGGATCTGCTCCGCCAGTTCCAGAGGACGAGAGTCCACCTGGCCGTCGCCATCGACGAGCACGGCAAGTTGTGCGGCATCATCACGATCCACGATCTACTCGAGGAGATCGTGGGAAGACTGGCGGGGGGATCGGATTTTCCCGAGGTGCCGGAGTGGGAGAAGGACGGGGCGCTGTCAGTTCCCGCTGCGACGCCGGTCCGGGTCCTCCGCGACGAGTACGGCATCGACATTCCCCTGGGGGATACCTACGAAACCGCGGGGGGGTTCGCGCTGGACTGCCTCCAGGGGGTCCCGGAGGGGGTGGTGACATTTCTCGCCTACGGGTACCGGGTGACGGTTGCTGAAACCGAGCAGTTCCGGATTAAGCGTCTTCGAATCGAGAAAACGGGACTTACCGGAACTCCGTAACCTCCTCCGGTGGTTTCCGGGGGGGTTTCGGAGGCGGCGAATCCGGGTTTCCCAGGGCGATCACCGCGAGGAGTTCCTCGGGGGGCCGGAGGGATAGGGCGGATTCGAGTTCGGGTTTGGCCACGAGGGGACCGGTCATCCAGCACGCGCCATACCCAAGGGAATGGGCCGCAAGGAGAAACTGGGTGATGGCCGAGGCGACGCTCTGCAGGCCCGCGTTCACATGGTAGCGCCGCACCCTGTGCCTTTCCGGGTCTTTCTCCCGCAGTTGCCGGTCCGTCGCTGATTCGTACGGTTTCCCGATGACACAGACCGCGGCGGGCGCTGCGGCGAACAGGTTGTGATAGTTGATCTTGTCCGGGGCGATCTCCTTTCCCGTGACACGGGAAAGGACTTCGTCCACGATTCCCTTCATCCGGGAGAGGAGGGTGGCGTCCTCCACGACGAGGAACCGGACGTTCTGGGCGTTTCCCGCGGACGGTGCCCAGGTGGCCGCCTCGACCATCCTGAGAATCTTCTCCCGCGGGACCGGATCCTTGCGAAATTTTCGGATGCTTTGCCGCCCCTTCATGACAGTGAATACGTCCATCCGTATGCTCCTCCTCGCGGAATGTTTGCGGATCGTTCGGGCGATCCCCAACGGCCGGTACGTCGCCCTCTCAGGGGATAACAAGCAACAGTTCGGTCACCCGGTCTCCGCTCCCCGCGTCCGTGTATACCCGCTCCCCGGGCAGGGAGTGGGCCTTGGTCAGGAGAGTCCGGATTTCTTCGGCCTTCGATTTCCCCCCTGCCGTGACGATGATTGCCGCCGCGGGAAATTCCGTTGCCGTTTTTCCCACTTCCCGGATCACTTTGTTCCCCGCGCTGCTGACGGTTGATTTTCCCTTCCGGAACAGAACCGTGTCGGGCACCCGGACGACCATGACGGGGCCTACCGGCGACGCCTCGATCTGGGAGGAAATGCCGGAAAACGTCTTTGCGAGCTCCGCGAACCGGAGGTCTCGGCGTCTCGCTCCCTGGAGGCGCTCCTCCTTCATGCGTTCGACCCGGCCAAGCAGGATGTCCCGCTCCCGCCTGAGGGTCTCCCCGTCGGCGGTTTCCGCGACGCGTTTTTCCAGGGCGGAAATAGCAGCCTGCCGCGCGATGGCCTCCCTCCGCAGTTTTTCCCGTTCCATGTCGCATTGCTGCGCCATTGCGCCCAATTCCTGGATTCTCTTTCCGGTCGCCTTCTCCTTTTCGAGCAGTTCCGATATCAGCTCTTCCCGTGTGATTCGCGTCCCCTCGTACTTCCCGGCTATCGAGGCGAGCTCCTCCTTGACGTTTCCGAGTTCCTCCTCCAGTTCCCGGTTCCGTGAGGAAAGGACCATGTTCCCCTTTTCCTCATCGGAGAGTTGTTTCCGGATCGCCTCGTTTCTCGCCTCGAGGGCGTTTCTCTCCTTGCTGGCGGACGCCAGAGCATCCCGTAGCGTGTCGGCTTCCTTCGTTTTTGCTTCGTACTTGGATGTGGTGACAAGGCAACCACCTGCCCCCAGCGCGAACACGACGAGGGGGACGACCATCCAGAATCCCTTTGTCCGCAACCTTTTCCCCCGGCAAATCCTGTTTGTCCAAGGCATGAAACATTTTACTTTCCCCCCCCTTTTTTATAAAGTTCTAATTAAACCGGTTTCCCCGAACTACCCGGGGCGGTTTGCGGAAAGGCGGGCCAACGTGCGTGGTTCCCAGACCGAACTCCTCAACACATTCCTCAAGCTTGGGTATCTGTCCCCCGAATCGCTGAAGAAACTCAAGGCAAGCGGTACGAGGAAAGGGGTTCCGGCGGTGGAGGCGGCTCTCGTCTCCGGCATTCTCGCTACCGACGCAAAGGGGTGGGTCCTCGCGAATTCGCTGGGGATACCCTTCCTCGAAGTCGATCCGGATGCGTTGCCGCTTTCCCTCTCCGATATCCTTCCCGAGGCGATCGCACGCGAGAACATGGCGGTTCCCGTGTTCCGGGAGGAAGGACGGATCACTCTCGCGGTTGCCGACCCGTTCTGCCGGGAGGCGTTCTCCCGGATCGAGGAGATGACCGGACTGGTCGTAAGGCTTGTCGTCTGTTCGGTCCGCTCGATCACGCGAATACTCGAACGCTTCTACCCCGAGGCTCTTCCGCTTTCCCTCGAGGAGGTTTCCGGCGGAGCGATCGACCGGCAGGAAGCCGAGGAGTGGCTTGCCCGGGGCAGGGTCAGGCGGCTGGCGGAGAAGGTCCTCCTTCACGCCGTCAAGACCGGGATTTCCACTGTCCGGATATCCCCCTCCGGCCGGAGCGTGGCGATCTATGGAGGCTCGGGGAGCCGGAAATCGCTTCTTCTCTCCTTTCCGCTGCGCTTCCGTGAGGTTCTCGTAAGCTCCTTTCTGGAACTGGCGGGGATTTCCGCAGGCCGTGAGTCCGTGCTGGAGTCCACCTTCCAGATGGAAACGGCGACCGGCGTCCGTGCCTTCCGGATAAGTTTTCTGCGGGGCCTCTCCGGGGTCGAGGCGGTCGTGAAGGTTCTGCCGGACCTTCGCTCGGCCATCGCGCTGGATTCGATCGGGTTTCTCCCGGATCAGACCGAGGCAACCCGACGTTTCCTCTCGATGCGGGACGGCCTGTACCTCGTTTCCTCCCCGGGAGCCGAGGGTGTGGCGACCACGATCTTTGCGATGCTCAGGGAATCGTACCGGACGGGAAGCCGCGTCGTCACCGTCGAGGAGATCCATCGTTTCCGGAACGACGGGTACATCCAGCTGGAACGCCCGGAGGCCGAGAAGCGATTCGGGGGGAAATGGGCGCGCCTTGCCGAGACGCTCGAGCCCGACGCCCTGATGATCGAGTCCGTCACCGGGCCGAAGGAGCTTCTCGAACTGGTCCACATCGCCAGGAGAGGCGTGCCCGTGTTCTGCGGCGTGCAGGGGATAACCCTCTTCCAGACGCTCCGGTCCCTGTTCTCCCTGGAAATCGATCCGTTTTTCCTTGTGCGCGTGGTGCGGCTCGTAATGCACCAGCGTCTTGTCAGCCTTCTTTGCCCCGATTGCCGCCTGGCCGTGCCGGCCGTGCCTTCGTTTCAACTCGCAGGGGAGAGTCACCGGGAAAGGCTCCGGGTGATGGTCCAGGAGTTTAGGTTCTACGTTCCGGCCGGATGTTACCGTTGCCAGGGAACGGGGTTCTCCGGGAAAATGGCCCTGTTCGATCTGCTCCCGTTTACCCCCGGCGTCCAGAACGAAATCCTTTCCGATGCGCCCCTGGAGAAGAGGCTTGCGCGTATCGTCGAGGAGAATTCGCAATCCGTTTTCTCCTCGGTGGAGGATCTGGTGCGGCGGGGGATGGTAACATTCGAGGATGTCCTTCCGTTTTTCCGGTAGGGGGTGGAAGGAGACTGCAATGGGAAGTGCAACTGTCCTGACCTGCTCGGGCGCCGGGGGGATGGCATGAAAGAACGGACGCTGAACCAGATGTTTCTGAACCGGATCGAGGAAGGGGGGAATTCCGTCCGGTATCTCGTCCCGCACGAAGGGAAGTGGGTTCCGATGACCTACCGGGAGGTCGGATCCGCAGTGCGGGAGATGGCGAACGGGCTGATGGCCCTTGGCTTTTCCCGGGAAGACAAGGTGGCGATCCTCTGCTCCACGCGCGTGGAGTGGTGTCTGGCGGATATCGCCGGGATCCTTGGAGGGTTCGTCACGGTTCCGATCTTCCCTTCCAATCTGCCCGACCAGGTCGAGTATATCCTGGCGAACTCAGGGTCCCGGGTCGTGTTCGTCGAGGACGAAATGCAGTGGAACAAGGTGGCGGGCATCCGGAAGAACCTTCCGTCGCTTGCCACGGTGGTCATGTTATCGGGGGATCCTCAGGATAAGGAGGGGACGATCGGGCTGTCGGATTTGCGGGCAACGGGGGCTCGATACGCGGAGACAAATCCCGAGGCGCTTCTGCGGCGGACCGAGGAGATTCACCCGGAGGACGTCCTGACCATCATATACACTTCCGGCACCACGGGTCCTCCGAAGGGGGTCGTGATTCTCCACAGCAACGTCGCCTTCGACGTGACGTCCACCCTTTCGGTCATTCCCTTTCCGAAGGACACCATGATGCTCCAGTTTCTGCCGCTGGCGCACGTCCTGGGGCGGTTCGAGTATTTTCTCTCGTTTGACGCGATGGCGGTCACCGCCTTCGCGCGCGGTATCCAGACCGTGGCCGAAGACCTGCCTGCGGTCCGCCCGCATGTCATGGTCAGCGTACCTCGCCTGTACGAGAAGTTCTACGCCGCTGTCCTCGCCAAGGTGAACCAGGAAGGGGGGCTGAAGAAGTGGATCTTCCTGTGGGCGCTTTCCGTCGGACGCGAGGTTTCGGCGCGGAGGCAGCGGAAAGATCCTGTCACAGGGTGGCTATCCGTGAAGTTGTCCCTCGCGGACCGGCTTGTGTTCGGCAAGATCCGCGGGAAGATGGGAGGGCGGCTCCGCTTCTTCGTGTCGGGGGGAGCGCCCCTTGCCCGGGAGATCGCGGAGTTCTTCCACGCAATGGGCATCCTGATCCTCGAGGGGTACGGGCTGACGGAAACCCCTTCCGTGGTGTCGGCCCAAAAAATGGATCAGTTCAAGTTCGGGACCGTTGGCAAACCCCTTCCCGGCACCGAGGTCAGGATCGCTTCCGACGGAGAGATCCTCATCCGCGGGCCGCACGTCTTCAAGGAGTACTACCGCAACCCGGAGGCGACGCAGGAGGTGATCGACCCGGAAGGGTGGTTCCACTCCGGGGACATCGGCACGATCGACGAGGACGGGTTCCTGCGGATCACAGACAGAAAGAAGGACATCATCGTGACGTCGGGGGGGAAGAACATAGCTCCCCAGAATGTGGAGAACCTCTTGAAGAACGACCCGTTCGTGAGCCAGGCCTTCGTCTACGGCGACCGAAGGAAATATCTCACCGCCCTTCTCACCCTTTCGGTCGAGGATATCGTGAAGTGGGCGGAGAAAAACGACATCCCGGAGAGGGATCCGGTTCTTCTTGCCCGGAACCCGAGGGTGGAGGCGATGATGCGGTCACGCGTCGACGAGATCAACCGCCAACTGGCAACATTCGAGCAGATAAAGAAGTTCGTCCTGCTCGGTGCCGACTTCACCCAGGAAACGGGGGAGCTCACCCCCACGCTCAAGGTAAAGCGCAAGGTGGTCATCAAGAAGTACGGGAACCTTCTGGATGCCCTGTACGAGAAAGACTGACGAACCCGTTGCCCACCTCGGTTTACGAAATCAACAGCATGCCGGAAAAGGAGCGCGAAACGTTACTCTCCGTCCTCCTTCCGCGCCTCCTCCTGAAGAGGTTCTCGATCGACCCGGAGACGTTCCGGAACGATAAGGGGATCCGGTGCGTCAAGTTCGTGTGCCCCGAACGGATGCCTTTCTTCCAGGTGGAGATCCGGCGCGACCCGGGCGATCGGGATGCGGCGTATTTCCTCGACGTTTCCACCTCGGCGTTCGGGCAGATGGAGATCTCCTTCGTCATCGTGAACGACCCCGATGGCGACAGGTTCGACATCGACGTGGACGAGCACGGGCAGGACACCTATTTCGGGACGGCCCGCCGGAACATACCCGAGGAGATCCGGGCGATGAAGGCGGGGCTGGCCCCCGGGCAGGTCCGGCGAGGGCTGAAGGCGATGAGGGAGATCGTCGGCGGCTGGGAGGCGATCTTCGGCACCCTCGGGCACAAGTTCTTCTTCCTCGAACCGCTGACCTACAACAGCGCGATCCTTTACGAAAGATCCGGCTTTGCATACCTGCGCGGCGGTGAGAAGATGAGGGAGATCGACCGGGAGTTCCGCCCCGGTGGCGCTCTCCATGTCCGTCTTGACGGAAGCACGCCGTTCCGCATGCCCGGCCAGGAGAAGACGGTGAGGGGAAGAAGCTGGGCGATCCACGACGGGATCCTGGACCAGCCGTGGGAGAGCCCGAAAATGTACAAGACGATCGGGGTCCACGGGGGAATTTCCACCTTCACGGGGGAGGGATATTGATGATCCGGCGTTTGGCAGTCGTCCTGGTGCTTCTCCTCATGGCCTCCGGCTCCCGGGGGGATGAGCCGGACCGCCCCAAGATCTTCCTCGAGAAGAAGATCTTCGCCGAAACCTCGACGGGGCGGAAAAGCTTCTACGAGGTGCACACGGTCGCGGAAGGGGAGAACCTGTGGAAGATCCTAAGGGAAAAGTCCCCGGTCTTTCCCCAGGATTATCCCTCCCTGCTCCGTGCGTTCCGGCGTGCCAATCCCGAGGTGAAGGACCCGGGAAGGCTCCTCCCCGGCGAGAAGATCCTTGTTCCGGCCAGCGTCAGCATGAAGGCCGCCCGCCTGGTGCAGACGGGCAGATCGGTTGCCTACCGGATCCGGAAAGGGGACACCCTCTCGGAAATCCTGATCTCCCGGGGAGTCGCGCTCAAGAACCTCTCCCGCTACCTGGCTGCCGTTGCGGAGATAAACGCATCCGTTCGCGACGTGGACGTGATCCAGGCTGGCAAGGCCGTTCTGATCCCCACGGAATCATACTTTGCGGAGGCTGTGGAGGTCGCCGAGGCGCCGCCTGCCCCCCTCCGGCCCCTTGCCGCCGCTCCCGCTCCGGCCGTGCCCGGGACGCCGACCGTGTCCGGGACGTTCGAGGTCGCGATGACGCGGGACGTACCGCCGGAGCCGGGTAGCGAGACGCTGCAGCCGGCGATACCGGAGTCTCAGGTGGCGGCGCCCTCTCCGTCGTCCGCCGGTTCGGGCGCCGTGATGACCGGGGGCAAGGCGGAGGAGCCGGTGCTTCCTCCACTCCCCCAACCGAAATACCCCTATCGCGGCCTGCTTTCGGACCTGGTTAACGGGCTGGGGGAAAAGTGGGTAGACCGAGGGACGCTCTACCTTCCGATTCCATCGGGCGGAGAGGTCGTGCTCAATCTGGAGGAGTACCCCATCGTCCGCTTTTCGGGGGGAATCCACGCGCTGATCGATTTCCGGGGTGTTCTGCCGGAAGAGGTTCGCCGGGTGATCACGGAGACATGGAAGAATTACCGCGTGGTCCCGATGGACGGGGCACAAGGCGCGCTGGATATGATCGGCCGTCTGCTGGACGTCTCCGGGTACCATTCCGTAAAGGAAGGATTCGCCCACCCTCCGGTCATCGGGGAAGATCTGTCGGTCATCCTTCCCGCCCGCTGGGTGATTCTCCGAACGAGCCAGAGCCTGCTAAACGGGGAGATCATCCTGATCAAGGAGGTTCCCGAAAAACCGGATCGCGACCTCTCGGCGGTCCTGCGATATTCGGAGCAGGTCGGGATCCGGGTTCTGCCGTTCGCTTACGATCCTTCCGCGTACGAAGGATTTCTCGTGGGGCTCGACCCGGTGCAGGAGGCGAGGGGGGAGCATCCCGTGGAGCCGCTGCCGCAAAGCGGCCTCCAGGCGCTCGATTTCACACTCGAACTTCTGGGTATTCCGAAGCAGGACGAGAAACGAATACGCATCGGCGGGAAGGGGGAGTCCTTCCTCCTGACCGTCCAGCCGGAGAGGATCTTCGAGACGGGGGGGAAGAAGTTCGTTGTGGACACCGGGAGGATGTCTCCCTCCCTCCTGACAATCGTGCGGAACTCGGGGTATAACGTACTCACCGTAGGCGGGAGCGAGCCCGCCAGGTCGGTCTTCCTGAAAGTTCTCGACGCAGTCGGGATTTCCTACGAGAAAAGGAAGGAGTACCTGCTTGCCGGAGGAAAGGAAAAGGGATTCGAGGTTCGTGCGACCGGAACGTTTCTGACCTCCCGCGACTGGCTCGAGGGCAGAAAGATCCGGGAGGCGATTCTTGTACGGGGGAAGGCGCACTCCGCCACGAGAGAACTGATGAGGGAAGTCGGAGTGGAAATTGTGGGGCGGTAGCTGTACGATGAAATGCGGGTGAGCGTTCTTCGGCTTCCGGGGCAACGGGGATGGTAGCGTCGGGCAAGGATAGCCCGGGGAAACGGAGACCCGAGAAAATGTCCTTCTTTGGCCTGGCGAGCTTCCAGCCTCGTCTGGCCATCGTCCTGTTCATCCTGACGATTACCGTCGCCGTGGTGGGAATCCGGATTTCACGGGATTCGGGGATTCGGCGGGTGGATGCTCTGGTGCGGGGTGCCCAGCGGGCTTTCGCAGTCCCGCAAAAGGAGAAGGCGAAACCCCGGGATCCCGAGGAAGTGGAGGCGCTCGTCAGGGAATGGACGGGTGCCGCGATCGCCCTCCCTCGGGATGAGGAGCTGTTCACGTACACCGGGGTCGCCCGGGAGAAGGTGGGGAGGCAGGTGGCGGCGGTCATTCGCCTGTCCTTCTCGGGGGAGCGGTACCTCCTTCTCGTCGTTCGCTGGGAGATGATCGGGAGGGCGGGGTCCCCCGATTCCCTGTTTTCGCAATCCGGGTTCCTCTCCGGGGAGAAGGACGGAATGGCCTACGTGTTCTGGGAGCGGGAGGGAGTATCGTATCTGGTTGTGACGGGTGCCGATCTGGAGCATGCGTTCGACCTGGTCAGGCGGTATTTCACCTGACCGGGGAGGACCCGGCGGGACCGACAGGAGGGCAGGGGATGATCGTCGCCAAGAGAATGATGCGGAACCCGGTGTTCCTGGACGAGGACGACTCGATGAAGATGGCGATGGACATGTTGAAGGACCGGGAGATCCGGCACCTCCCGGTGCTGAAGGGAGGGAACAAGCTCGTGGGGATCCTGACCGAAACGGACATCAAGCAGGCCTCTCCCTCTCCCGCCACGGCCCTCGAGATCCGCGAGGTGTACTACCTTCTCGACAAGATCAAGGTGAAGCAGATCATGACGAAGCGCCCGTATACGATTTCTCCCACCGCTCCCATCGAGGAGGCGGCGATGGTCATGCGGGACAAGAAGATCGGGTGCCTTCCCGTCGTGGAGGAGGGACGGCTCGTCGGCATCCTCACCGAGACCGACATCCTCGACGCGTTCATCGAGTCGATGGGCGTCCGCGGACCGGGGTACCGGATCGAACTGGCCCTGCCCAACATGGGCGGGGTGCTCTTCGAGGTGGTCAAGCTCCTCAAGGATTTTGACGCGAACATCGTGTCCGTGGCGACCACTTCCTACGACTCCCCGGAGAGGAAGGTCCTCATCCTGCGAATCGAGACGAAAAACTACAAGGTGCTCAAGACGGCACTCAGGAAAAGCGGGTATGATATTCTCTCGGCCGATTGACCGGGATCAAGGAACCGGAGGGATGGAAGAGGCATCATAAGTAATGTCGGGCAGTTACCGACTGAAGGAGGTGTTGCGGATGAGAACGGATGTGGAGATGGTGCTGGAAAAGATTCGCCCGGCCCTGCAGGCGGACGGGGGAGACGTGGAACTCGTCGACGTCGAAGGGGGTGTGGTGAAGGTGCGCCTGACCGGTGCGTGCGGAGGATGCCCCATGGCGAGCGTAACGCTGAAGAACGGGATCGAGGCGCTGCTGAAAAAGGAGATTCCCTCGGTTGACCAGGTGATCTCCGTATAGTCCAACACACATAAGGAGGCGGAATGGCGCACAGGATCAATGAGGAATGCATCGCCTGCGGCGCATGTGTTCCGGAATGCCCCGAACAGTGCATCGCGGAGGGAGATCCCATTTACATCATCGATGCAGGCAAGTGCACGGACTGTGCGGCCTGCGCGGGGGTGTGCCCGACCGCGTCATGCGTGCCGGCCTGACCGGACGCGCGATGGTGTAACGGTCACCGCGGCAGGCCGGGTGAGCCCGGCCTACCGCAGTCCGGGACGGAATATGGAAACAGGGAAGCGGAAGAACACCTTTCCGCTTCCCTGTTTTTTTTCCCGCGGTGGTTCCCCGGGCCGTCATCCCCCGCCAGCCCCTTTACAGAAGCTTCCTCACCTCGCTGTCGAAGGTGTCCCGGTCCAGGTACCCCACGTGAACGTATTGGATCCTGCCGTCCTTCCCGACAAAAATAGTGGTCGGCAGGGAGGAGACGCCTCCGTAAGCCCTCGTGGTGGCGAGGTCACCCAAGAGGATCCGGTACTCGATCCGGTGCGTCATGACAAAGGCCGGAAGATTCTCCCGGGTGTCCGTATCAAGGGAGATCCCCACGAGTTCGAATCCCCTGTCCTTGTATTTGTTGTAGACATCCACGAATCCCGGAATCTCGTCGACGCAGGGGGGACACCAGGTGGCGAAGAAGTTGATTGCGGTGGGTTTTCCCAGGAAATGCGAGGAATCGACGACGTTGCCGCTTACGTCTCGCAAGGAGAAGGCCGGTGCGGCCGATCCCTCTTGCGGGAGGAACCTGTCCCGCGCCCCTTCCCCGTCGTCCGGTTTTCCGCGGTGTGTGTTCAGGTAAAGGAAAAGGGCCCCCGTGAACACAAGGACCAGAACCCCGGCAAGCGCCAGGGAGGATTTTTTCATCGGGGAACCTCCGCGAATCGCTACTGACCCCGTATCGCCCGGGGGTTTATCGGGGGGTTGTGCACCATGTTATTGTAGAGGTATAAGGATGAAACGAAAAGCCCGCTCTCTTAATCGAAAAACAGGGCTGCGGTCGGTGAAACCGTAATAAATAACCAAATCCCGGCCGGGAGGGACAGAGATGGCAGAATGGACGATGGAGGAAGTGTTGCGCCTGGCGCTCCGGCATGAGATGGAGAATTTCGGTGAGTACAATAAAGCCTCGGAAGAAACGGAGAATCCCGCAATCCGAGCGATGTTCAAATACCTGGCGGACGAGGAGAGGAGCCACATCAAGCTCATCCGGGACAAGATGGCAGAATTCAAGGTGAAGGAGTAGGGAGCAACGCCGTTGGCGCACATCTTCTTCGACCATATTTCCACAACGCCCCTCGACCCGCGCGTGCTCGAGGCGATGATGCCGTATCTCACCGAACGGTACGGGAACCCGTCGTCCCACATTCACGATCAGGGCCAGCAGGCCTTGAAGGCGATCGACGCCGCCCGGGCGGAGGTGGCCGGACTGGTCAACGCGAAACCGGAGGAAATCGTCTTCACCTCCGGCGCGACCGAGGCGAACAACCTTGCCATAAAGGGAGCCGCGCAGGCCCAGGCGAAGAAGGGGAAGCACCTGGTGGTATCCGAGGTGGAGCACTTTTCCGTCCTGAATGCTCTCCTGCCTCTCCGCAACCGGGGATACGTGGTCACCACCATAAAAGCCGACGCCGACGGAAAGGTGGACCCGGACGATGTGCGAAAGGCTATCCGGACCGACACCGTACTCGTCTCGGTGATGCACGCCAACTCGGAGATCGGAACCATAGAACCCATCGAAGAGATCGGGCGGATCGCACGGGATCGGGAGGTCCTTTTTCACACGGATGCGACGGGGTCGGCGGGTCACATCCCGCTCGACGTCAAGGCAGCAGGGGCGGACCTGGTCACGCTGTCGGCGCACAATTTCTACGGGCCCAAGGGAACCGGGGCTCTCGTGGTGCGGGAGGGAGTCAGGCTCGAATCCCAGATCGACGGCGGCTTCCAGGAAATGGGCTACCGCGCCGGGACGGAAAACGTCCCCGGAATCGTCGGGATGGGGCAGGCGGCAAGAATCGCCTCCGAAGAGATGGGGGAATGGTTCTCCCGCCTGCGCCGGCTGGAGAAAAGGCTGCGCGACGGCATAAACTCCTCGGTGGAGCATCTCCACTTTACCGGCCACCCCACCGACCGACTCCCCGGCCACGTGAGCTTCTGGGTCGAGTACGCGGAAGGGGAGTCCTTGCTGCTGTTCCTGACCCTCCACGGCGTAATGGCGGCCTCGGGGTCGGCGTGCAGCTCGAACCTGAAAGGTCGGGACGAGGAGGACCTGGTCGCCTCCCATGTGCTTCGGGCGATCGGGGTCCCGAGCGACATCTGCACGGGGTCGATCACCTTCAGCATGGGGAAGGGAAACACGGAGCAGGAGGTGGACCAAGTCCTGTCCGTCCTGCCGGGGATCGTCCGGCGCCTGTGGGAGATGTCCCCCACCTATCTCGACTACCAGAAGAAGGTTCTGCGGGGAGGGTAAACGACTATGGCGAGCGGGCCTTACAGCGCGAAGGTGATGGATCACTTCATGAACCCGAGAAATGTCGGCGAGATCGAGGACGCCAGCGGCGTCGGCGAGGTAGGCAACCCGGCGTGCGGGGACATGATGCGACTCTATCTCAAGGTCGAGGGCGGGAAGATCGTGGATGCGAGATTTCGCACGTTCGGCTGCGGGGCCGCCATTGCCTCCAGCTCCATGCTGACGGAGATGATCAAGGGGAAGACGGTCGAGGAGGCGCAGGCCATCACGAACCAGCACGTCGCCGACGCCCTCGACGGCCTCCCGGCCGTCAAGATCCACTGCTCGGTCATGGCCGAGGAAGCGGTGAAGGCCGCCCTGGACGATTACCGGAAGAAGAACCCCGTCTGAGGGCGGCGGAAAGATCGCGATGCTCGACCTGAACGAGATCGAAATCCTGCAGGTGGCCCTGGCCCACGAGAAACAGGCGAGGACGTTTTACGAGCGGCTGGCACGCCATCAGGGAGACACGCCCGGGGGGGACCTGTTCGCCTTCCTCGCCGAGGAGGAGCAGGGACACATCCGCAAACTCTCCGCGAAGCACGGGATCCCCGAATTCGAGGCGGGCTGGGAGGAGAAGTACCTGCCGTACCTCATCGACTTGGACCGACTCGCCTGGGAGGAGGGGGTCGACGCGGGAGGCGCCGAGGGGCCCGAGGCGCTCCGGAAGGGACTCTCCGTCGCGAAAAAGGCGGAATCGCACGCCATTGCCTTCTACCACGAGGCCGCGAAGGTCGTCGAGGACAGAAACACGCAGGACATGCTTTCCGAACTGGAGTCCGAGGAAAGGATTCACCTCGCCAAGATCGAGGCACACCTGAAGGACCTGTAGGAGCCCCTCGGGGCAATCATCCGTTCCGGAGGCAGGCATGAAGACATCGAATCCCCTTGACGTAATGCGGATGGCGCTGGACCGCGAGAAGATGGCGGTTCGGGACTATTCGGAATTCGCGAAGACGGCCAAGGAACCGTCGATCCGGGAGATGTTCGTTTACCTGGCGGAGGAGGAGAAAAAGCACGTGAAGCTCCTCGAGGACGAAATCGACCGGGAGCAGAATCAGGAGATGTAGGGCCGCGATGGTAAACCGAAGCGGTGCAGCTACGGCGGGGCGGTCCGCCTCCGCCCGAAGTTCGGGGGATAACGGGACAGGGCTCAGGCGCACCGGGGGATGATCCGATGCTTTCCCTCTACGACACCGTTTCCAGGAAGAAGGTACCGCTTGCTCCTCTCCGGCAGGATCGCGTCGGGGTTTACACCTGCGGCCCCACCGTATACCGATACGTTCACATCGGGAATCTCCGGACCTACCTGCTGACGGACCTCCTTCTCCGGGCCGTCCGGTTCGTGGGCCTCACGCCGTTTTCCGTCCAGAACATCACCGACATGGGGCACATGCACCAGGAGCAGCTCGAGCGTACCGAGGACAAGGTCATCGCCGCCGCACGGGCCGCGGGAAAGACAGCCGGCGAGATCGCAGAGTTCTTCACCGAGGCGTTTTTCCGGGATTGCGGCCGAATGAACTTTCTTCCCTCCGACGTCTACCCGCGCGCGTCGTCCCACGTACCCGAGATGATCGCAGTGGCAAAAGCGCTGGAACGGCAGGGCGCCACGTACGGCGGGGACGGGTACCTCTATTTCGACGTGACGAAGGCGAAGGGATACGGGGAGTTGTCCGGCGCGGTCCTGGGGGAGGGGGAGACCGCAGGCCGTACGGACGAGTCGATCCATCTGCGGAAAAAACGTCCGGAGGACTTCTCGCTCTGGCTTGCGGCGGATCCCGGGCGGGAGTTCTGCTGGGAGAGCCCCTGGGGCCTGGGCTGGCCCGGGTGGCACATCGAGTGCGCGGCCATGGCGGGGAAGTACCTGGGTGCGGAATTCGATATCCACGTCGGGGGTGTGGACCTTCGTTTCCCCCATCATGAGAACTCCCGGGCGATGGCGATGACGGCCACCGGAGGACGGTTCGCCTGCTGCTGGGTGCACGCGGCGCACCTGCTTGTCGACGGGCAAAAGATGTCCAAGTCGCAGAAGAACGAGTACACGCTGGACGACCTCGAGGCGCGGGGAATAAGCCCGATGGACTTTCGGTACCACTGCCTCACCCTGCATTACCGGACGCCGATGAACTTCACTTGGGAGGCGCAGTCGGCATCCGCGAAGGCGCTTCTGCGGTTGAAAGAGATGTTCGCCGTGAAAACGGAATCGGCGATCGCGGGCGGCGGAAGGAGGGAGGCGGAGGAGTATCGGCGACGCTTCCGCGATGCGATCGAGGACGATCTGAACGGACCCCGGGCGCTTGCCGTGGCCCACGAGGCGGCCCGGTCGGGCCTTCCCGGCGATCTGTTGAGGGAGCTCGCCGGGGAGTGGGACGCGGTACTCGGGGTGGGGCTTCTCGAGGCGGCCCCCGGGGATGCGGTCGCAGAAGGATCACCGCCGGAGGAGGTTGCCCCGGGAGAGGTGGTCGATCTCGCGCTTCGCCGCGACCGGTGCCGGCGCGAGCGAAAATTCGCGGAAGCGGACGCCCTGCGCGCGAAGATCCGGGAAGCCGGGTACGAGGTAATCGACATGAAGGATAAACCCGCGAGGCTGAAGAAACGATGAAATCATTGAAGAAGGAGCCTATTGTGCCGGTCAGGACGATCGACGACCTCATGGAGATAGCCCACGGATACCAGCGTTCCATGGTCCTTTTCGCGGCGCTCGACCTCGGCGTCTTCTCCGCCCTTGCCGATGGCCCTTCCGACGCCGCCCGGCTTGCCCGCCGTCTTTCCGCGGATACGCGCCGTCTCTCCATCCTCATGAACGCCCTCGTGGGGGTGGGGCTTCTCGGAAAAAGCGGTCCTACCTACCGGAACAGCGAGATTGCCGGCCGCTTCCTCGCGGACGGCCCCCTGTCCAAGGCATCCATCCTCCTGCACCACCTGGACTGCTGGCCGGAGTGGACGACCCTGGCAGGAAAGATCCGCGCCGGCAGGAAATCGCCCGGAAAGGGGAAAGTGTACCAGGAGAATTTCATCCGGGGGATGGAGGACAACGCCCGGGAGCGGGCCGTCCTCGTGGCGAAGCAGATTCCCTTGCGGGAGGGGGAGCGGGTTCTCGACCTGGGGGGCGGCCCCGGAACGTACGCGGTCGAGTGGGCGAAGCGGTACCCCGGTGCGCGGGTTACGGTGTTCGACACCCCGGAAACGCTCTCGGTCACGAGAAAAATCCTTAAGGAGAAGGGCGCAACCCGGCTGGTCGCCCTGCGGGAGGGCGATTTCCTGCGCGACCGGATCGGAGGGCCGTACGACTTCGTCTGGATCTCGCAGATCCTCCATGCCTATTCGGAAAAAGATTGCCTGTTTCTTCTGCGCAAGGTCCGCAAGGCGGTCGCACGAGGAGGGCGGGTAGCCGTCCAGGAATTCCTGCTGGAAAAGGGCGGAACGTTTCCCCCCGGCCCCGCGTTTTTCTCCGTTCACATGGTGGCGGTGACCGAAGGGGGAAAAGCCTACACGGTGGATGAGGTCGCCGCGATGTTCAAGGCAGCCGGGTACCGGCGGGTGACCCGGGGCAAACCGGACATACGGGGGGTAGGAATCATCTCGGCGCACACCTGAAAGCGTCTCCCTCTCCGTTAAAGATTATTGTCCGCCTTCCGATGACAAGTAAATGGGGGAAAGATGAAGACCGGCCTGCGCATTCTGGTCGTGGATAACGACGATTCCATCCGTGAAGTGATGGTCCGGCTTCTCGAAGCGGAAGGCCATGAGGTGACCTTGGCAGTGAGCGGAGAGGACGGGCTGGACCTCTTCCGGGAGGACCCCTTTCCCCTGGTGATCACGGACATCACTCTGGGAGGAATGGACGGCATCCAGCTATTGCAGGAGATCAAGAAGATCGATCCCAACTCGCTTGTTGTGATCATCACGAGCTACGGCTCCATGGAAACGGCGGTAAAGGCTCTTCGTTACGGGGCATATGACTATCTCTTCAAGCCGTTTGAGGACCTGAATCTCGTGACGTCGGTGGTGGACCGGGCGGTGGAGAAGAATCGCCTCTCGCAGGAAAACCTGTCCCTGATCGAATCTCTCCGGCGGAGCAAGGAGGAGCTGGAAGAGCTCAACCTGAAGCTTCGGGAAATGGCGGTACGGGACGGCCTCACCGGATTGCACGACCACCGGTTTTTCCAGGACACGCTCACCACCGAGGTGGCGCGCGCAAAGCGCCACCGGCGCGTCTTTTCTCTGCTGTTCCTGGACGTGGATTATTTCAAGCGGTACAACGACGTGAACGGTCACCTGGCGGGCGACGAGGTTCTCAAGGCACTTGCGCGCATTTTCCAGGAGGGGATGCGGGCAACGTCCACGATCGCCCGGTACGGAGGCGAGGAGTTCGTCATCCTGCTGCCCGAGACCGGGAAGGAAGGGGCCTTGAAAGCCGCCGAGAGTATCCGCCAGCGTGTTTCGGATCATCCCTTCCCGGGGGAGGAGAGGCAGCCGTCGGGAAACCTGACGATCAGCATCGGCGTGGCCACGTTCCCCGAGGACGGCACGGAACGCGGTGCCCTGATTCAGAGCGCCGATCGGGCGCTGTACCGGGCGAAGCAGGACGGCCGGGATCTGGTATTCGCGTGTACGTAATACCGTCTTGCATTCCGCACGCTTGAAGATCCGCGGAGCGGGCAGCGGGAATATCGCCTCCGGGGATAGCCGCAGTCGAAGAACGGGGGGCAGGTCATGCTATATTTGGTCACGGTGAGTGAGGATGGAAGGAGAAGGAACCGAAGGTGAAGAAGCGCAAGGGAAAGGGGGGTGAGGGATGGCGGTCAAAGTCCGAAACCGCAAAGGGATGTATCGCTATCTGACGTTCGGTTTGCTCACCCTATTGTTCCCTATATCAATGGCTGTTACAGCGTTTGGAGGACAATACGAGGATGCTACTGCCGCCTATAAACGAGGTGACTACGAGGAAGCGTATCGACTTATCAAACCACTTGCCGAGCAGGGATACGCTAAAGCCCAGTACAACCTCGCCCTCACGTACGAGTATGGGCGAGGCGTCCCGCAGGACTACGCCGAGGCGGTGAAGTGGTACCGAAGGGCCGCCGAGCAGGAACTCCCCGAAGCCCAGATCATCCTCGGCTTCATGTATTACAAAGGCCGAGGCGTCCCGCAGGACTACGCCAAGGCGGTGAAGTGGTACCGAAGGGCCGCCGAGCAGGAAATCCCCGAAGCCCAGTACAACCTCGCCCTCATGTACGATTATGGCCGAGGCGTCCCGCAGGACTACGCCGAGGGGGTGAAATGGCACCGAAGGGCCGCCGAGCAGGGACATGCCAAGGCACAGTACAACGTCGGCTTTTCGTACGAAAACGGCCAAGGAGTCCTGCAAGATTACGCCGAGGCGGTGAAGTGGTACCGAAGAGCCGCCGAGCAGGAACTCCCCGAAGCCCAGAACAACCTCGGCTCTAAGTTCTATAAAGGCCAAGGAGTTTCGCGGAACTATATTCTTGCGCATATGTGGTTCAACCTTGCGGCTTCACGGGTCCCTGCATCAGAAAAAGAGAAACGGAATGATGCTATCATTAATAGAGACCTTGTTGCCTCCAAGATGACCCCCGCTCAGATTGCCGAGGCGGAACGGTTGGCACGGGAGTGGAAGCCGAAGAAGGAGGGGAAGTAATAGGCGGCAAGGTTATCCGGCCTTCGGGCCGGAAGGATTGGTATCTCCATGTGTGCGGGAGGCGATACCTCCGGTACGTCGGGAGCAGGGAGACCGCCACCGGTACCCCCATCAGAGAATGATAGAACTCCTCCGCCAGGTTGTTTAAGTCGATCCCCCTCTGGTAGCATTCCCAGGCTTTTTCCCACTGCAACTTCTGCCTCCATTGGGAATAATCATGCCTATAAGGGAAAATATTTTTCCCCTGCAAAGGGGGGGAATCGCGAATGGCATGATTTATATATTAATAATATTAAATAGTTATTGGATTTCTATAATTGTCATCTTTGGGTATCCATTTTGCAATTTGCTTTGGAGCAGGCGAAAGCCACTTCTCTTTGAGAAGAGGTTTTCCGGGTATTGCCGCACCGGGAGGATTACACGGTCACCCACAGGATCGACGGGCGCCCCGACCCGGGTTCCTGCTACCGGTGCCACGACAACAGGAACGACGTGAAGTGCAGGCAGGACAGGAAGAGACATGACGTTCCCCATGCATTCTTTCCGGGACATTCGGCATTCCACGCTGTCGCTGATCCTCCTGGTCGCCTTCGCAGCGTTTTCCGGATGCGGGAACGACAATTCCTCCGACGGTTCGAGCAGCCCACCGGATTGGGTGGTGGTTCCGTCCGGGGGCCAGCACGCGAAGTCAGCCACGCGGGACTACATCGCAGAGAGCGAAAGCATCCCCTGCATGGAATGCCACGGTGCGGACCTCTCCGGCGGAACCTCACAGGTTTCCTGCTTCGAAAACCCCACGGGTTGCCATCACGGTCCGGTATCAGGGTGGATCGCCACGTCACCCGCTGCTCAGAACCACGGCGTCTCCGCGAAACAGGCCCCCGGCAGCTCCGGCTTCGTCTCCTGCCAGATCTGCCACGGGAGATTCTTCTCCGGCGGCGCATCGAAGTTGTCGTGCTTCTCATGCCACGAGGTGGCCGCGCCGCATCCGGCGCGGCCATGGCACGGTCCCACGTACACCCACATAGACACGAACACGGAAAACGCGTCGGTCTGCGCGCTGTGCCACTTCCCGGGGTCCCCGAACAACCCGTCGAACCACCCGTCCACGCCCGCCGCGGCGGAAACGCCGCCCGGGTGCTTCAACAGCACGCTGTGCCACGGCGACACGGCCGCACCCCACGCCGTTGGAACCGCCTGGCGCGATCCCGGCCCGCAGTTCCACGGGCTGACCGCGAAGAAGGATCTTTCGTACTGCCAGGGATGCCACGGTACGCCGGGGACGACCCTGTTCAACGGAGGGATCGCGTCGACCTCCTGCCAGACCTCCGCCTGTCACGCGCGCGCCAAGGCGCACCCGATCCCTTGGTACCAGGCGTCCCAGCTGTTCCCCGCCTACGTAGCTTCCCACCGGGATTCCGGGAACCGCAGCGTGGCTTGCGCCATCTGCCACAAGACGGACGGACCCGGCACAGGGCCGGACCCCAACGCACCGAGCTGCTTCTCTGTCTCTTTCAACGAAATCCTCTGCCACTCCGGCGATCCCGGCGGGGTGAATCACTCCGTACCTTTCCAGGAAGCGACCCACACCTCGGCGGACCAGACGAGCTTCGATGCGGACTGCTCCGCGTGCCACGCGATCACCGGCGTACCGCCAAGTTCCGTTGCGCCCCTCTGCACGGTGTGCCACCAAACCGGATCGCCGCTGATATCGCTCAATTGCACCTCCTGCCATGGGGACCCGCCGTCCGGCGCGACGTATCCGAACGTGGCCGGCAAACACGCCGTCCACGATGCGCTGCCCGGGATGGGGGTGTGCAACCCCTGTCACAACGGCCTGGATACCGGCACCCTGGAGCATTACGACCGTGCCAACGCGCGTCCGGGGGATGATGCTTTGCGGATGCCCCCGGGCGATATC
>DATHRT010000254.1:0-5539 GCA_035464915.1 Candidatus Limnocylindria bacterium | reverse complement strand
TACGGCAGAAGCTCCAGATCAAGTAGGAACGGGGCTACTCCCCGTGCGGGTTTGCGCCCGCACGGGGGGTGCCGCCCGTCCAGTCCCGGAAAAAGCGTTTTCCCCCATGCTCCGTGATTCTTCCGACATCGATGGTCCTATTCTCCTCGTCGACGGTCTCTTCCACCACGCGGATGTCTTCCGGGTCGCCGTCCCGCAGATATCCGAACTTGAGGAGATTCCCCAGAGGCAGAAGGGGGGGAATCGCATAGTAATCGGCCCCCGGCGGACCGTCGCGGCCGACGTACCTTCCGAAAAGGGGTCTTGGCTCTCCCAGCAGGATCCGGGCCGTATAGAAAGGGTCGCACGGGGAGAGGAAGACCATCTCGTAGGGGATCTCTTTCCCCCCGGCCATGCGTCCCTGGGTCACGTCATCGGCCGAGAGGAACGGGGGGTCCTCTCCGCTCAACAGGTATTTCAGATAGCGGTTCCCGCGGATGGCGCGGTGCCGCACCGGATCCGGGGAGTCTGACGCCGGGTAGACCTCGTTGGACCGCAGGGCGACGTCGATGGAGATCCGGCCATCGGGCGGAAGGGGGATCTGATCGTCAACGAGATAGGTCCGGTGGCTGTTGTGTTGGGAGAGAATAACCGCCATGGGTCGTTTTTCCTCGTCCAGGACCACGTGTATAACCACGAAGTTGTCCAGGTCGTGCCACTCCTCCGGGGAAAGCCCCGCCATCCTGAGGAGAAGATCGTACCCCTTCGGGAGGCCGGCAGGAAGGCCGCTCACGGCAAACACCGCGTTGTACTTGAGGAAGATGAGGGAAAACGCGCGACTTATCCCCCCCTCCACCGGGAAGGAGACCGGCTCGCGGTAGATCCTTCCGTAGACCACCGGCTTTCTTGCCGTAAGGGGGATTCCCTTCTCCTCCCCCACCCGCCGATCCAGCCCCGCTTCGCGGTATCGATCCATAAGAAAATCGAGATAGACTCCCTTGTTGTCCCGGTTAGAATGGAGGACCTCGGGCGTGACCTTCTCTGTCATCACGGATTTCTCGGGATAACGGCGAAGAACCGTATGCGGGAGGTAGTCCCGGTAGAAATCGATCGGGTAGCGGCCCCCATCCGGGAGGATCAGCCGGGGGCGATACCGCAGAAGAAGCGCCCGGTCCTCCCCTGCCGGCGGCGGTTCCTCCTCCAGGCAGCGGCCGCCGTAGTACTCCTCGAAGCCGGGATAGTCCGCAAATGACCGGTACGTTTTCCCGGCGGGACGGCATCCGCTAAACGCCAGGGCGAGACAGACCGTAACCGCGGCCAATAGGCGGGAAGGTCGGCCGGTTGGTTGGCGTCTCACGGGCCTGCGCGTTGAAAAACAAGAAGCTCTGTGATCCCCAGGAAAAACCGCTTCGCCAGGACAAGGGCGAAGCCGCTCTCCGCGAAGAGGTCGAGAAGATTCCCCCTGTCCGGGAACGTAGCGAGGCTTGCCGCGATGTACCCGTGGATCTCGTGGTTCCCGTGGAGGATCAGTCCCCAGGAGCCGCACCACGTCCGCAGGAGCAGGTATTGGGGAATTCGGAAAATCGCCGCCCGGGGCTTCGAGAAATCGAGAAATGCGGCGGTCCCGCCCGGCTTCAGGATCCGCCGGATCTCGCCTATGGCGCGCGGGAGATCCGGTGCGTTGCGCAGCGCGTAGCTTCCCGTGACGATGTCGACGGACCCTTCCGGGAATTCCATTGCGCACATGTCCTGCCTTACGAAACGGAGGTTGGGGTAGCGATTTCGCTTGCGGGCGATCCCAAGCATCGGCCAGGCGATGTCCAACCCCACGGTTTGGCCTTCCGGATACCGCTTTGCCAGGAGGAAGGAGACGTCGCCCGTCCCGCATGCGATGTCCACGCACAAAGGCGTTGCGATCTCCGGCAGCGAATCGACCAAACGCGTTTTCCACGTTGCGTCGCGGAACAGGGACATGGCGCGCGTAGCGGTGTCGTAGCGCGGCGCCGCCTCGGCGAAATGAAGCTCGTTGTAGAGCTTTTTTCTCTCCGGGAGGCGGAGGTAGTCCCTGCTTTTCAGGTCGAAGCGCGCCATCACCCTTCCTCGTCTCCCCCGTCGCCCGCCTCCGCCAGGGTGGGGCAGGGGAAAAGCGGCCCTTCCGCACCGTCCCTTCCGGGGAGATACCTCCACATGCTCCCGTCGTGGAGCGCCCGGAACAACGCTTCGTAGGCCTCAAGGACCTGCGCCCGGTGGGCCTCGTCGATGCGAACGGCCTTCCGGACGAATTCGTGGCACCACCGGCATTCTCCACAGTCAGCGTCGCGGCAACCGGATTCCCGGAAACGATCCAGGAATCCGTCGAGGGCCCGGTTGTCGATATGGACGGGAACCTCCCCCGTGAGGGGCCGTGTCATGTGCCGGAGGTCAGCTACGCGCTTGAGGAGCATCATCCGCGCGGGGTTCACCAGAGCGGGGCGCAGGAGGAAGCGCAATATCCATCCCGGGCCGCGCCGGTAATACCGGTCGTTTTCCTTCACCCCGTGGAAGGCATAGGGCTGGACGAGGTCGAGGAGGTTCCCGTCGTACCTCCGCCCGGCGTACGCCTTGACCCTTGTGACCATGAGCGGCGTCGGAATGTCGCGCTCGGCGATCTTGAACAGGTCGTACCCGAGATCCTCGTATACGTGCAGGTCTTCGGGGCGGATCCATTCCGACCGGAGATAGTTGACCGGGTCGCGCAGCTTCATCTCCGTGCACCGGAGGAAGCACCAGTCGATGAAAAACCCCCGGTTCCCGTGCCACGACTGTCCGGCGTGCGAGAGCGCGTTCATGTGCATGGGGGAGAGGGCGCATCCCGACAGGCAGTTGTTGTTGACCAGGAGCGTAAGATCGCACCGGACGCTTTTGCGGATTCGCTCGAGCGCCCCGAGCTCCCGGTTGACCAGGATGCTGTCGAGCACGATGCAGTCCGCGCCCATCTCCTCCCACATCTGCGCCTTGCGGACCCTGTCCACCCCACCGAAGACCGAAACGCGGGCCTTGAGTCCCGGATACCGGGTCTTGATGAGCGTAAGCAGGTAAGGCGAAGACACCGTCACCGAGGCTACGCCGATCTCGCAGAGCCAGCCGGCGAGCTCCTCGATTTCCCTCTGCCCCGCTCTCGTCATCTCCCGGTTCCCGAGGCAGGAGGCGTTCAGGAGATAGTTGAATTCGATCCCGGCCCGGCGGGCATGCCGCACATGGTCTGCGAGGTGTTTCCGGGACACACGCGCCAGCTGGTAAGGCGCCCGGCCCCCGCCGACGGCATCCTCCCGGAGCTTTCCGAAAAGCTCCACAACGGGATATTCTTTCACCGCCTCGACCAGCGCCGGGTCGAAAGTCGTGGCGACGGAAAGCCTCATGACGCTTCCTCCCTGTGCCCTGTCCCTTTCCGGACATTCCCCTTTCGTCGGCAAACCGTGAGCGGGGAAGGATTCCGCGGGTCCATCGGGAAGATCAGACCTTGACGGCCGAACGTTCCTCATCCTCCCGGCCTGCCGGGATACCGGACGGAACCCGAAGAACCGACAGGAGGGCCATCTCCACCGTCAGTCCCGGGCCGAAAGCAACGGCGCATACCTTTTCCTCGCCGGTCTCGGTCTGCCGTTCCAGGATCTCCGCGAGAACGAAGAGGATGGAAACGCTGCTCATGTTGCCGTACTTGCGAAGCACCTCGCGCGACTCCCGAACCTGTTCCTGTCGAAGGGAAAGGCTCCTTTGGACCTGGTCGATGATGGACTTCCCCCCCGGGTGGATGGCCCAGAGGTCCACGTCGGCGATCGACAGGCCGGTTAGGGCAAGGGACGGTTCCACGAACTCCCGGATATTGGCGCCGATGATCTTCGGAACGTAGCTGGAAAGGGCGATGTCGAAGCCATGGTCCCCGATTCGCCAGGCCATATCCTGCTCGCTGCCGGGCACGAGCGTGCTGCGAAAACCCTCGATCCGGTACGCGCATCGGCCGGACAAAGGTTCCCTCGCGCTTACGATCGCGGCGGCCGCCCCGTCCGAGAAAAGCGAGTTCGCGAGGATCGTGTCCTCCGTGCCGGCCAGCTGCAGATGCAGGGAACACAATTCGAGGCACTGGACCAGGACGACGGCGCCGGGATCCGCCTCGCAGAACCGGGCTGCCATCCGCAGCGCCGGGAAGGCAGCGTAGCAGCCCATGAACCCCAAATGGTACCGCTCGGTGCCGAGGGACATTCCGAGGTCGCGCACGATGTAGTAGTCGGGCCCGGGGTTGTAGAATCCCGTGCAGGAGACCGTGACGACGTGCGTTACGTCCCCCGCATCGATCCCGGGGCAGTTGTCCAGTATCTTTTTTGCCAAGGCGACCGAGAGATGCCGGGACTCGGAGGCAAAGATGGCGTTTCGCGCTGCGGTGCCCGGCCCTTTCAGGGACCCGTCGGGACCTGCCCGGAAGAAGCTTTCGGGGCCATCGCCGTCGTAATTCCGGATGACTGCGTGCCGGCGCTCGATGCCCGAACTTCGATAGATTGCCCGGATGAGACGCCTTTCCCTCTCGTCCCGGACCCACTCCTGCATCTTTGCGCTCGCCTCTTCCTGGGTGAAGGAAAATTCGGGCAGGAGGGTCTCGATCCGATGAATCCATACCCCCATGTCTGGTTCCTCCGGGAATCTGCGCGTCTGCCGCAGTATCATGGATTAGGATGAAATTTTCAGCTCGACGTTCCCTTTCACGATGACCTTGTCGCCCACCCGGATGATGAAGAGGACGGAAGGGGCCTTGAGTCCGAAATCCGCAAGCGATACAGAAAACTCCACGTCGAAGCGGACATGGTCTCCCTCTTCCCGAAGGTTCGTCACGGTAACCGGAATTCTCCTTTCGATGTCGCGAATCCGCAGGGACAGGTCGAGCACCGCCTTGCCTTCCTTAGCCTCCGCCTTCCGGACTGCGTCCACGTCGACGTTCCGTACCGTCCCGTGAATCCTCGGGAATCGATCACTCCCAAACATATCGCGCATCTGCCGGTCCCGGTCCTTGTTCCCCGTTTCCATCTCGTCGACCGGGACCTCCACGTACATCCCGGGAATGTCAGTGCTCCGGGTCTCGTCGGTCACGAGGTCCCCCGCGAAGGGCAGGCAACGGACCTTCCCGGAGAAGTCGTGAAGGGTGGAGGTTCCCAGGAAGCGGAAGTCGCAAGCCCCCTCGACCTTCCCGGCCCATGCAGGTCCGGCAGATAAAAGAAGGAACCCGGCAACGATCCTGACCATCTTCATAAATACGAGACTCCGTCTGCGAGGCTTGTCGCGGGAGGCGGTCAGTGCAGGATATCGCACCTCCCTTCCTCCTCCCGATGGCGGCATCGAGTTAGATGCTTCGCGATCGATCATCGGACGGTGGGAGGGATAAAAATAACCGTGTCCTTCGCGTGGATCCTGGCGGTTCTTTTTCTCCAGCGGATGGCCGAGCTTGCGCTTTGCCGGCGCAACAGGCGTGCCCTGATAGCCTTGGGCGGCAAGGAGTTCCACCCGGAAACCTATCCCGCCATGGTGGCCCTCC
>DATHRT010000253.1:0-11181 GCA_035464915.1 Candidatus Limnocylindria bacterium | reverse complement strand
TTCGGGAGCAAGGGGTTTTTCGAGGAGGCCGAGCGGAAGCGCAGGGAGCTCGAAGCGGCCCTCCTGGCATGCAGCCGGGACGGCGAATTCCCGGTGCTCTTTGACACCAGCCCGTGCCTCTACACGGTGAAGCAGAATCCGGATCCGCGTCTGCGGATCTACGAGCCGGTGGAGTTCATCCATGCGTTCCTGCTGGACGCCCTGAAGATCACGAAAATCCCGGAGACGATCGCCGTGCACGTTCCGTGCAGCTCGACCAAGATGGGGCTACGGGAGAAGTTCCTCGCGGTGGCGGGCGCGTGCGCGGAAACGGTGGTGGTCCCCGATCGGGTGGGGTGCTGCGGGGTGGCCGGCGATCGGATCTTTTCCTTCCCGGAGCTCAACGAATCGGCGCTTTCGGCGCTGCGTGACGGCTTGCCTGCCGGATGCCGATCCGGGTATTCCAGCAGCCGCGCCTGCGAGATCGGGCTCTCCCTCCGAAGCGGCCTGCCGTACCAGTCCATCGCCTACCTGGTCGACCGGTGCGCGGCGAGGAAAGCATAGGCGTCCGGAGAGACCGATATGCGCGTCCAACTGTTCGCCACCTGTCTCGTGGATTCCTTCTTCCCGGAGGTGGGGGAATCCATGCTCAAGCTTTTCCGGAGGTTCGGCGTTACCGCCGCCTTCCCCAAGAAACAGACCTGCTGCGGCCAGCCGGCGTTCAACGCGGGGTACGCAGACGATGCCCGGGTCGCCGCCGCGCATTTCCTGTCGGTGTTTGACGGTGACGACCCGATCGTCACGCCGTCGGGTTCCTGCGCGGCCATGGTCAAGCACCACTACCCGGACCTTTTCCGTGGCGACCCGAAGATGCGCGCGAAAGCGGAAAGCATGGCGGGACGAATCTTCGAGCTGAGCCAGTTCCTCGTCCGCGTTCTCCACGCACAAGAGTCGGGAATGGCTGGCAAGGGGACCATTACCTACCATTCCTCCTGCCACCTTACCCGGGACCTTGGTGTCCGAGACGAGCCGCTGATCCTGTTGCAGTCGATGAAAGAGGTCCGGTTTGTTCCAATGCCCGACGCATCCCGTTGCTGCGGGTTCGGCGGGATGTTCATGGCGAAGCTTCCCGAGATCTCCTGCGCCCTGGCCGAGGAAAAAGCCGATTCCATCGTGGCCACTGGCGCCGACACGGTGACCGGGTGCGATGCCGGGTGCCTGATGAACATTGCCGACGCGATGAAAAAACGGGGAAATCCGGTGCAGGTAAAGCACATCGCACAGGTTCTTGCGGAGGGGTTATGAGCGACGTCCAGACGAGCCTCACCTTTCGCGCCAACGCGGCGAGGGCCATTAAGGACGCCCCCTTGCGTTCCGCGATGCGGCAGGCCGCCGACACCTTCGGCACCAAGCGGGCCGACGCCTTCGCGCCCGTCGCCGATCTGGAGGCGCTTCGCGACAAGGCCTCCGCCATCCGGTTGCAGGTACTCGACCGCCTGCAGGAATATGTGGATACGTTTGCGTCCCAGGCAACGAAGGCCGGCGCGACGGTACACCGGGCAAGAGATGCCGGCAGTGCACGGGAAATCATCGCGAAGATTCTGAAAGACCGCAACGCAAGAACCGTGGTCAAGGGCAAGTCGATGGTCTCCGAAGAGATCCACCTCAACGCCCACCTGGAAAAGCAGGGCATGGAGGCGCTGGAGACGGATCTCGGGGAATACATCATCCAGCTCGTGGGCGAGACCCCTTCCCACATCATCGTCCCGGCGATCCACAAAAACCGCCAGCAGGTGGGAAGGCTCTTCGCCGAGAAGCTCGGGGTCGAATATACCGAAGACCCGCAGGCACTGACGAAGATCGCCCGGAAGGCGCTGCGGGAAAAGTTCCTCGCAGCCGATGCCGGCCTTTCGGGGGCAAACTTCGCCGCGGCGGCATCGGGGAGCCTCGTCCTGTTCACCAACGAGGGGAACGGCCGGATGGTGACGACGATCCCGCCGTTGCACATCGCAATCCTTTCCCTTGAGAAGATGATTCCTTCCCTTGCCGACCTTCCGACGTTCATCCGCCTGCTCCCGCGATCGGCGACGGGGCAGTCGATCACCAGTTACGTTTCGGTGATCACCGGGACGAGGAAGCCCGGGGAGGCGACGGGGGCGAAGGAGCTCCACATCGTCCTGCTCGACAACGGGCGGGCGGAGATCCTCTCCGGAGAATGCCGGGAGATCCTCAAGTGCATCCGCTGCGGCGCCTGCATGAACGTCTGCCCGGTCTACCGGACGGTGGGGGGACACTCGTACGGATGGACGTACCCGGGACCCATGGGGATCGTCCTTACGACGCTTTTGACCGGGATGGCCCAATCCCACCCCCTCGTGGACGCGACCACCCTGTGCGGGGCGTGCGTCGAGGTGTGCCCCGTCCGGATTCCCCTGGTGGACCTTTTCCTCAAGTTGCGGGAGCGCAGGGTGCGGGAAGGGTTCTCCAAGCCGATGGAGAAACAAGGAATGCGCGTTTTCGGGAAGGCTGCGGCCTCCCCGTCGCTGTTCTCGGCAGGGCAGTTCCTGTCACGCACCTTCTGGCCGTTGGTGCGGGCATTCGGCGGCAAGGACGTCGCAGGACGCCTTCCTCGCCCCGCAAAAGTTCCGTTCCATCGGCGAGTGCCATGACCTCCCCCGATCTTCTCCGCCGGTTCCTGGAGAATGCAGGGAATGCCGCCGCAGGAACGCATGTCGTTTCCGACGCCACGGGCTTGCGCCGCGTCCTGTCCGAGATCGTTCCCGGCACCGATCCGGTGTTCTGTCCGGGGTTGACGGATAAGGAAAAGGCGGCGGCGCCGTTCCTGCCATGTCGCGCGGCGGATTATGCAAGTGCAACGGCGACCGTGGAAGAGGTGTACGGGGCCATCGCCGAGACGGGAAGCCTTGTCTGTGTAAGCTCCGGCGGGAGGGCGGTCCAGGCGGGACTGCTCCCCTCCCACCACGTGGCGGTTGTTTCCCGCGAAAGGATTTTCGCCACGCTGGACGAATGCTTCGCCTCCTTCGCGGAAGGACCGCCGACGAACATTACCCTGGTCACCGGCCCCAGCCGGACGGCAGACATCGAGTTGACGCTCGCGATCGGGGTCCACGGCCCGGAGAAACTGGACATTATCGTATTCTAAAGCGAGCCCCGTTTCGAGGCCTGGAGACGAAGAGAGTCCCGAACGTTTCCCCTGGCAAGCGGGAAAGACCATCGGGAACCAAAGCAGGCAATTTTTTCCTCCCCGGGTATTGCCCCCGCCGAATGATGCTACACTATCCTGCATACGGAACACCGAATTCGGGAAGAATGAAACCATGGCGGGAGCCGTTTTCCGGAGGCCCCGGCCGAGGAGGTATCTCATGAAAGAAGTGACGTTCATCCGCCCAAACCTCGCCCAGGAATTCACGAAAGACATCCTCACATCCGAGACGTTGGCCCGGTTTGCCGACCTCGTTCGCACAAAGGTCGCAGACGGCCGGACCCTGGAAGAGGTCCGCCGGGACCGCGTGGAGGCCCGGCCGGCGAAGCAGGCCCGGCTGGATGCCGGCGAACCGCTCGACTTCCTTCCGGAGGACGAGGTGATCACTTTCCTTGACGGGACCACGATGACGGTCAAGGAGATCCGCGCGGCCGACTGGAAAGTCGACGGGCAGCCGCCGCAGTTCGATGGGCGGCGCGTCCAGCTCACCGGGCCGTGCTCGGAACCCGCCATGGCGATCGGCGCCATGAACACGGGGCAGCAGTGGATGGCGGACAGCGAGGACGCCGCCGCGCAGTCCACCGACAGCCCGCTACGGACCCAGCGCTCCCTCAAGCTTCTCTGCACCTGGACGCCCGAGGGCAAGCGCGCCATCGATGGAGCAGGCGGGAAGCGCCTGAAGCCCGAAAACGAGGTGGCGATAATGATCTACCGGCCCCGGGGCCTGCACCTCGACGACCGGCACCTCCTGGTGGACGGACAAGCCGTTTCCGGGGGCTTCGTGGACGCCTGGTTGTTCCTCCGGCATAACGCGAAGGCGCTATTGGACCGCGGCCTGCCGGTCGCCTTTTATCTTCCGAAGCTGGAGTGCGTGGAGGATGCCGACCTCTGGCACACCTTCCTTTACGAGGCGGAGAAGGCGCTGGATCTTGCGCCCGGGACGGTCAAGGTCTACCTCCTTGTGGAGATCATCAACGCCACCTATCAGCTCGAGGAGATGATGTACGCCTTCACCCGGCCGATCCGTGACTCGCAGACCGGGAAGGCCGTCTCTGCCTCCCGCTTCGTCGGGCCGAATGTCGGCCGCTGGGATTATATGGCCAGCATGTACCGGGCTACCCGGGCCGACCTCACGGGCATTCCTCCCGACACGAACCTCGTGACGATGGACGGGGCAGGGTTTCTCGCGGTGTACGAACAGTACGTCTCCGACATGGCGCGCCGGCGCGGCGCCGTCCCCTGGGGCGGCATGTCGGCCAACATATTGCTTCGGGCTACCCTGCGCCCGGGGGACTTCGAAAAAATCGCGGGAAAGGAGGGTGCGCCGGCCCTGCTCAGCGCCCTTCAGGCAGCGGGGTATGTCGATCCCAAGGGGAGCGTAACCGGGAAGTTCCAGGCGGGGAAGGACACCCTGCCCGGCCTGCCGGCGTCCTATGAGGCTCAACGAAAGCAGATCATCGGGATGCTGGAGGCCTTCGTTGCACGGGCCTACAACAACAAGGTCGCCCACGAGAAGGCGAGCGACGACAAAACCCGGGAATCGGGGTTGCGGCTGGCGAAAGACGGCGGCCGCCGTTGCTACTACGGCGCCTGGGTGGCGACGCCGGACATGGTCGCCGTCATCCAGCCGGTCTTTGAGAAGGCCGCCAAGGAGGGCCTCCTGGCTGCGCTGGACACCGCTCCGAAGCGGACCGACTGGTACAGCAAGGAGCTTGCAGCCGGGCTCCGGGCGTTCCCGGAAGGGTTGATGACCGAGGACGGCATCCGGGAGGACATCACGATCACACTCCAGTACATGGCCTCCTACCTCCAGGGAAGCGCCGCGGCGGCCGTGACGAGTCCGCAGCTCAAGCTGCAGCTGATGGAGGATCTGGCCACGGCGGAGATCCGCCGGGCCGCCCTTTGGAAGCGTCTGCACGCCGGGGGCGTTCTCCAGGGGGAGGGACCGTTGGCCGGAAAGCGACTGACCGAGGAGGTGTTCCTGCGACTCCTGGACGACGAGGCAGGAAAGATCAAAAGCAAGTCGGCCGGTACGGCCAAGGAGATCTTGCGGTGGACGACTACCGCCAAGAAGCTCATCCCCTGGATCTCCGATCCGCTGAACGTCGTGCTGGATGAAGAGAGTCCGGAGGTGATTGCCGCCGCCCTCAAGGCGTACTTCGACACGTATGTCTCGACCGGCAAGCGGCTTACCCGGGTGGCGGGAGTGGATCTCCGGTAGGTCCCCTGTTCCCGGCAGGTTTGCAGGACAGGGGCCGGGGGGGTATGCGGACGAACGGGAAGCACGGAGCGAACTGCGTTCGAGGGTGCGCTGCGCTTCCTATCGGACGATGACGATTCCCGCGAGAACCCCGCACGGTATGTCATCGGGTTTGGCATCGCTGCCGATGGGATAGATGTTCCACCCGGCCGAGGCGACCATCCGGTAGACGTCTATCCCGACGGCTTCCATCGATGGCCGGGAGCGAAGGGAAAACCGGCACTTCGTCCCTTTCAGGACCGCGCAATCTTCCTGCTGGCCGCAGAAGGTGTGCCGGCAGGAACCTGCGCCAAAACCGAACGCGAGATAGTGCCCGTCATAGAAGGCTGCCGATTCGATCCCGTTCACGATCTTGTAGACGTCCTGATACGCGGCGACTCTCTCTTTGATCGTGGCCTTGTCCCGGACGACGACGGCGGAAGGAATCTCCTGGACAAAGAAAACGGCCCATTGGTACTTCTCGAGCAGGGCTCTCAGCTCCGCGGGTTTTACCGTATGGGGTGGGCAGTTTGCGCCGACTCCGTACCCGAAGCAGATCGGGATCTGGCACTTCATCGTCACCCGATCATCCACGGGGATTTCGTCGGTTCTGACGATTTTGGCCCGGGTTGCCCCCATTTCGATGGCCTTTTCCTGATACTTTTGCAGATCGGCTGCCAGACGGTCTTCCTCCACTTCGAGACCGATCTTCTTCAGCTTCGGCTTCATTCCCACCTCCGCGTTGTCTTGCCGGACTCGTGATACACACTCGAAACGTATCTCTTGGAATGATACAGGGAAATCCCGGAGCCCGAAGAAAAAATTCCGTTTCCCCCCGGGCGGGAGGTTCTTTGCGCATCAAGCCGTGGGCGGGCGAACCGACTGGCTGCCTCGCATCCGTTCCGTGGAACCGGGCTTTGCCAAATGACTCGGATGGGATCACCCTCGCCCGACAAAGGGCATTTTGGTGGCCATGACGGTCAGGAATTGCACGTTCGCATCCAGGGGAAGGCCGGCCATGTACACCACCGCTTCCGCCACGTGCTCGACCTTCATGGTCGGCTCCGGGGAGATCGTCCCGTCGGCTTGCGGCACGCCGTCTTTCATTCGTTTCGTCAAGTCGGTCTCCGCGTTGCCGATGTCGATCTGGCCGCAGGCGATATCGTACTTGCGGCCATCGAGCGAGGTGGATTTCGTGAGACCCGTTATGGCATGCTTGGTCGCCGTATAGGGGGCGGAGTTCGGCCGGGGTGCGTGGGCCGAAATGGAACCGTTGTTGATGATCCGGCCGCCCCTGGGCTTCTGGCTCTTCATGATCCGGAACGCTTCCTGTGTGCACAAAAACGCGCCGGTGAGATTGACATCCACCACGGCTTTCCACTGTTCGTACGACAGCTCCTCCAGGAGGATCGGCGGAGAGCCCGTCCCCGCATTGTTGAACAGCAGGTCGAGCCGGCCGAATGTCTCCGTGGTTTTGGCGAAAAGGGCCCGAACGGAGGCGGGATCCGTCACATCGGTTTGCACGGCCAGCGCGCGCGCACCGGCCGGTCCTGCCCGTTCGATCGTCGCCCGCAATTGCTCTTCCCGCCGCCCGGCCAGGGCAACGGCGTATCCCTCACGCAGAAGGGCAAGCGCAGTCTCTCTCCCGATGCCCGACCCTGCGCCAGTGACAATGGCTACTTTTTCAAGGTTTTTCATGAGGCAAATCCTTTTTTTAAGACAGTATAGTGCCTTCCGATCGGAATTTCCCGTTTTCCGGAGATGGCCGGGACGTCCCGGAAGCCCTTCCGGGCGTTGCCTTTCGCCGAACCGAACTCCCCTTTCCCGGCATCCGATAATCACGGGTCCTTTGGTCCATACGGCTTCGGCCGGTTGGCGATCCTTGGTCCTAAGGAATCCGGACCTGATTTCCAGGAGGAAGCCATGCGGGAATTCGAGAAGCGAAGACAGGAGCAAATCTCATCACTGCTGGCATCGTGGAAGGAAGATCCGCGGTGGAAGAACGTCAAGCGACCCTACCTTGCCGAAGAAGTCGTCAGGCTCCGTGGCTCCCTCCGGGTCCACCACACGCTTGCCGAAACAGGCGCCAGGCGCTTCTGGGAACTGCTGCATTCGGAGCCCTACGTTCCTGCTCTCGGCGCCCTGACGGGCAATCAGGCGGTCCAGCAGGTGCAGGCCGGCCTCAAGGCGATCTACGTGAGCGGGTGGCAGGTGGCGGGGGACGCCAACTCGGCGGGTCACATGTACCCCGACCAGAGCCTCTATCCCGTGGACAGCGCCCCCAAACTGATTTCCCGCATCAACAATGCGCTGACCCGCGCGGATCAGATCCAGCACATGAATGACGGCGACCGGACCCACTGGTTTGCTCCGATTGTCGCCGATGCGGAAGCCGGGTTCGGCGGTCCCTTGAATACGTTCGAACTGATCAAGGCGATGATCGAAGCAGGTGCTGCCGCCGTCCATCTGGAGGACCAGCTCTCTTCGTTGAAGAAATGCGGGCATATGGGGGGCAAGGTCCTCGTGCCTTACCGCGGCTTCATCGAGAAACTCGTGTCGGCGAGGCTTGCCGCCGATGTGCTCGATGTGCCGACGGTGATCATTGCCCGGACCGACGCCCAGGGGGCTCATCTGATCCGCAGCGACTACGATGAGATCGACAGGCCGTTTCTTACGGGCGAGAGAACCGTCGAAGGGTATTTCCGCGTGCGGGGAGGACTCGGGTTCGCCATTGCCCGGGCGTTGGCGTATGCTCCCTATGCGGATATGATCTGGTGCGAGACCTCCACGCCCGACTTGGGAGAAGCGAGGGAGTTTGCAGAGGCGATTCACAAAAAGCATCCGGGCAAGCTGCTCGCGTACAATTGTTCGCCGTCGTTCAACTGGAAGCGGAATCTCGACGACGCCACGATCGCCGAGTTCCAGAGCAAGCTGGGCGAGATGGGCTACAAGTTCCAGTTCGTGACACTGGCGGGTTTTCACTCGCTGAACGCGGGCATGTTCGAGCTCGCGCGAGGCTACAAGGAAGAGGGGATGGCCGCCTACTGCCGGCTCCAGGAACGCGAGTTCAAGCTCGAAAGAGAACACGAGTACGCGGCGATCAAGCATCAGAGCTTTGTCGGCGCGGGATACTTCGACGCCCTGCAAATGACGATCACCGGGGGGCAGGCGTCCACCGTCGCGCTCAAGGGTTCCACGGAAGAAGAGCAGTTCGGAGGATCTGCGGGGGTTCGAAGCGCCGAACGGTAAATCGGGTTCGGTCCCCCGAACTCAGTGACAACGAGGGATGACGTAGGGTCCTTCGGGCACCACGGCGACGTCCGGGTCCCCGTGGGCCTTGACGCTGGCCATGACCGCTTCTTCGATCGAAGGGACAGGATTCACGAACACGTCCTTAAGATCTTCTTTGCCAAGTCCCGTGGTATGAAGCAGGATGGTCCCGACCCGCAAGGCTTTGACCAGCATCTCGGTCTGCCATTCGTCGATATGCGCCTTGTCGCGGCCTGTGAGAATGGACATGAACCGGTCCGGCCCCACTTCGCACAGCAGGCGTTGGGCCGCGACGAATTCCCGGCTGCCCATCCCTTCCGAACACTCGCTGGCGATGATGATGGTGCCTCCGGGTTCCAGGATGTCGACAACTCCCACCATGCCCTTGACGGTCTGATAGTACGTCCGGTCCAGAGGATACCCGGCGCTCGTGGTGACAATCGTCTTGAAACGACGGGGCAGGGTCACCTCGGCATGCTTTCTCATGAATGCCACCGCATCCCGGTGGCTGGTCTCGACCTCGCCGAAATTGACGAATCCGATGCGCCGTTTCTCGTCGATGACAACGTTCAATGCGACGATTCCGCCGATCTTCCTTACGATTTCGATCTGCTCTTCGTGAAGGGGATTGCCCTCGATGATGCAATTCGCGGACTTTTCATGCTCCAGGATATGCGCGGTGTGAAAATTCAGGATGGTGTCCTGGTAGGCCACGCCCGGGGCGACCAGCTTGCGGCCTCCGGAATAGCCGGCCATGAAGTGGGGCTCCACCAAACCGGTGACGATCTTCAGGTCCGCCTCCACAAACCGCCGGTCGATCAGGATCGGGATGCCCCGGGAGGTTTTCCCAAGATCCACATGGGCTTCCCGGTCCCGGGCGAAGTGGTTCTCGGCGCGGATGGTGCGGAACACTTCGTCGGAGCCGATGATCTCCCGCAGTTCCTCCCCTTCGTTGGGACGATGCAACCCTGTGGCGACCAGGATCAGGATGTTCTCTTTGGGAACGCCCGCTGCCGTGATCGTCTCGATGAGAGAAGGGAGCATCGTGCCGTTGGGCACGGGCCGCGTGATGTCGCAGATCAGGATGCAGGCGGTTTTCCCGCGCCGGGCCATTTCCGTGAGGGGAATAGATCCCACCGGCTTTACCAGAGCCTGCTGCACCGCCCGGACCGGGTTCCGGATCGGGGTCATCGGGTGTTTTTGGACCACCGTGACCCGTATGCCATCCGGCAGCCGCAGGGGAATGCCGTTCCGTCCGTACAGAAGATCGACGTTCATGCTTCCCGTCCCGGTTCTCTTGAGGATTCTAATCCTCCAGCCGTGTCAGCGTGCTTCCCAATCTCGTAACGTAGATGTGGGAGAAGTCGGAATCCGGGGTGGCGCCATGCCAATGCTTCTCTCCCGGAGGAATGAGGATGATATCCCCTTTGGTTACCACCCTCTCCTCCTTCTCCGTGGCCACGATTCCCTCCCCCGAGGTGACGATCAGGATCTGTTCGCTGTCGTGGGAATGAAACTTGTTCCGCACGCCCTTCCCGAAGTTTATCACGTTCACGCTGAACTCTTTGCTGTCGGGAACCAGGAGCTGTCTCGTCACATTCGGTCCCGTGAAGATCGGATTGGGAAAAGGCTCCTCGACCACCTTGTTCATGGAGACGATTTTCATCTCTTCCTCCCCTGGTCGGCCATCGTCGATCGGTTCGTCCGCTCCCGATGCAAGGACCACGATTCGCTACAATATGGGAGGGCTGTGGTGCACGAAGATCCTCAAAGGTTCGTGGCCGGTATTCCGGATTCCATGTTCCTCCCCCCCCGGCACGAAAATATAATCGCCGGCCTCGACGGGCTCCCATCTTCCGTTCACATAGGTTTCCCCCTTCCCCGATATCACGAGAATCGAGTCCACCTGCGAATCATGGCGATGGATGGGCGCGCCTTCCTTCGGGGCGATATCGATCATGCAAACACTGACGGTTTCCGTATCCTTTCGCGTAATGCAAGTGGCCATCCGCACATTGGCTAACCGGGGATGCGGCGTAAACGTCATTTCCTTGCTGCGGAACAACCTGGATTCCATGAAAAACCCCTCCTGTCCATGAGGCGATGTCCTTTGGCCACGCCAACTACATGTTCTTGATTGTCCCGAATTCGCCGGTCCAGGCGGCCTCCAGGATGGGCCTCATGTACTCTTCCACCAGATCCGCGTTGAGCGGGACCGGCATGTTCCGAAGCTTCATGTCCAGCTGCGGATTCTTGGCGGCGGTGAGGCAACGGTCGATATGATCCTTGGAGACTCCCTTCACGTCGCTTAAGCGCGTGGGGAAATCCAGGAACTTGCTGAAATTGACCATCGCATTGGCCACCGCCAGCCCCAGTTCTCTTCCGGAAAGCGAGTCCACATCTTCCTTCGTGTAGCCGTACTTCCTGTAAATGCGGCCGACCACCCGCAGTTGCTCCGGAACGGCCGGCG
>DATHRT010000252.1:0-1601 GCA_035464915.1 Candidatus Limnocylindria bacterium | reverse complement strand
GGGCAGCGCTTCACGGTACGGTCTCCCGCCTGCAGGAGGCGGGGATCTTCGTCAGCCTCTTCATCGACCCGGAACTGGCGCAGGTGCGCGCGGCGAAGCACGCGGGGGCCGACGCCGTCGAGATCCACACGGGGGCCTACTGCCGCGCTTTCGCGACCGTAAATTTCGAAAGGGAGTTCGGGAAGATCCGAGCCGCGGCCGCGCACGGCAGTAACATCGGGCTTAAGGTGTTTGCCGGGCACGGACTCGACCTGCGAAACATCGTCCCGATCCTTTCCCTTCCGGAAATCGAGGAGTTCAACATCGGCCACAGCATCATCGCCAGGGCGGTGTTCGTGGGGCTGGGACAGGCGGTTCGGGAGATGGCCGACCTGATCCACGGAAGGTGAAAGGGGCCGTGCGGCGAAAAAACCGATGATCGTAGGGATTGGGGTCGACATCGTGGAAGTAGGAAGGGTGAAGGACCTCCTTTCTCGGTACCGGGACCGCTTCCTGCGCCGGGTGTTCACGGAGGACGAGGCGGGATACGCAAATAAGAGCGTCCGGGAAGCCGAGCGGCTTGCGGGCCGGTTCGCCGTGAAGGAAGCGGTGATGAAAGCCTTCGGTACGGGGAAGTCGCAGGGGATCCTGTGGCGGGATGTGGAAACGGTTCGCGGCGCGATGGGAAAACCTGAAGTTAAACTTTATGGCAATGCATACAAATATATGAAAAAATTAAATGGAAGCCGGATACACGTCAGCATTTCCCACGACGGGGGGAAGGCAATGGCGTTCGTAATCATTGAATCCGGGGGGACGCCTGCGTGAAAATAGCGACCGCGCGCCAGATGGCTGAGCTCGACCGGGTGACGATCGAAGGATACGGAATTCCCTCCCTCGTTCTCATGGAGAACGCGGGCCGCTGCTGTACCGAGAAAATCCTGCGCATTCTGCAGGATAAGGTCGTCGCCCCGGAAGAGGCTTCGGTCGCCATCGTGTGCGGGCGTGGAAACAACGGCGGGGACGGGATGGTGATCGCGAGACACCTTCAAAACCGGGGCGTGTACGTCGAGGTTTTTCTCCTCTCCGAGGGAGACAGCCTCTCGGCGGACGCAAGGACCCAATATGAAATCCTTAAGAAAATGGACGTCGAGGGCCGGGTCATCCGGGACCAGGACGGCGTAGAGGATCTGCGGACCTACCTCGAGGAAGTCCACCTGTGCGTCGACGCCATCCTCGGGACGGGCCTTTCCTCCCCCCTCCAGGGAATCGTGCGCAACGTGGTGGAGACGATCAACCTTTCCCTGGCCACCGTGTTTGCCGTCGACGTCCCCAGCGGGATCGACGCGACGTCCGGGAGGATCCTCGGGGAGGCGATCCGCGCGGACTACACCGGCACGTTCGGGCTCCTCAAACTCGGACAGGTGCTGCTTCCCGGCTCCATCCACTGCGGCGAAACCGACATTTACGACATCGGAATTCCTTCCAAGGCCGTCTTCGACATCGAGATCAAGACGGAGGCGCTCGAGGAACGGGTGGTCAAGAGCATGCTCTCCATCCGTCCGCCCGATTTCCACAAGGGGGACGCCGGCAGGGTGTATGTCGTCGGCGGCTCCCCCGGA
>DATHRT010000251.1:0-10045 GCA_035464915.1 Candidatus Limnocylindria bacterium | reverse complement strand
GCTCCGGTGTACTGGGACAGAACGAGGATCCCGTCCCCGTCGGTCCGGGCGGAGATGAACTCCTTCGCTACCAGGTTCATCCCGTCGTGCAGGGAGGTGACAAGCAGGACATGGCCCAACCGGCAGGCGGCGAGCACCGCGTAATAGTCGTGGTGAGCCCGAAGGAAACGGACGGGAACCCAATCCTCCGTCTGGTGACGCCCGTTGGTCTGCTCGACTTCCTCGTTCAGCTCCTCGTTCAATTGCCGGTATGCCGCCACGGCCGTCCTGCTTGGGGCGGCCAGCTGCACCAGGGTGACCTTCTTTCTCGTGTCGGCGTACTTGGAGAGCATCAGGTCGAATGCCCGGATCCGCTCGAGGATCCCTTTTGTATAATCGATCCGGTCGGCGCCGACGTAGACCGTCGTGTCCTGGACATCCTCTTCCAGCTCCTTGAGAAAACGATTTCTTCTCTTTTCCACCTCCGGGGATTCGACGTCCTTTCCGATCTGGTCGTAATCGACGCTGATCGGGAACGGCCGGACGTAGGTGGGATGTCCTCCGCGGAAGATCCGGAAATGCTCATAGTCCACGAGCGATTCGATCGCCCTTCCCACCGTCTCCAGGAAGTTGTTGCAGTGGTTCTGGATGTGAAAACCCAGGAGGTCGTTCCCGAGAAGCCCGTCTAGCAGTTCCTCCTCCCACGGAATGATTCGGAACGCCTCGCGGTTCGGCCACGGGATGTGCCAGAACTGGATCACGCGGAGGTCGGGTCTCGCGTCCTTGATCATCCGGGAAAGGAGGGCGAAATGGTAGTCCTGGATGAAAACGATCGCGGGATCGGTGCCCGCTTCCTCCAGCACGGCGTCGCAGAACCTCCGGTTCACCGTCTTGTAGGCCTCCCAGTCCCTGCGGGAGAAATCGGGCCGCCTGTAGACGATGTGGCACAGAGGCCAGAGGGCCGTGTTGGACATCCCCTGGTAATATCCCTTTTCCTCGGTCCGGCTGAGCCACACCCTCTTCAGGGTGAATTTCGGGTCGTCGGGGGGGAGGGCGATCCTTCCTTGCGGGTCCACCACGAGACGGTCGGCGCTTCCTCCTCCGTAAGCGATCCATGTGCCGCCCACCGCCCGAACGATCGGATCGAGTGCCGTCACCATCCCGCCTGCGGGGCGAACCACCCGGATCTCCTCTTCTACTCGTTCATGGATGTAAGGCTCCCGGTTGGACACAACGATGAGCTTTGCCCCCGCCGAGACGCGAGAAACGATTTCCACAAGCTCCGAGGGTTTCACGCCGGTTTCCTCTTGATCATCCCTCTCCCGGTCTTTCCACCCGTTCGATACCGCCGGATCGTATTTCCCCAAAGAAAACGTATCTTGTCATTGTAATACAAGAAATTCCCGTTGTAATATGATCCCTTACCATACAGGCATTTCGGGTCAAAATCAAATTTCCCCGTGTTGGAACGCACGCAGAGAACCAGATGCCCGCAGGAGGATCGGCGACCATATCCCCACAATCCCAACGTCTTCCATCCCGGTGGATTGCCATGGAAAACCCTCCCCGCCCCCCGGCTGACGGCCCTTCCCGGGGGAGGGCCCTCGGGGAGATCCCGCGCATATGGTAAAACAGATCCAGACGGCAGTCCTCGCGGCGATGGATTTCCCGAGGCAGTGGATTTTCCGGATGGTGGAGCGGTTCCGCATCGGGCCGCAGCTGTTCCTCGTCCTTCTGGCCACTGTTATCGGAGCGCTCACCGGTTTGGGAGCGGTTTCCTTCCTTCTCCTGATCCGCCTCGTGAAATTGTTCTTCTTCGGGATTCTCCTCCCGACCATGGCATCGGCCCCCTACCTGATCTTCCTGCTCCCCGCACTGGGCGGCCTGCTGATCGGTCCCCTCATCCACTATTTCCCGAAAGAGGCGAAGGGAGACGGCGTTCCCGCCGCCATGGAAACGATTGCCCTCGGCGGCGGGATCATCAAACCCCGGACTGTTGCTCTCCGCACCATCACATCCGCCATCACGATCGGTTCGGGCGGGTCGGTCGGCCGCGAGGCGCCGATCGCCCAGATCGGGGCCGCCATGGGATCCGTGGTCGGCCAGTTTCTCCGGGTCTCCGGCGAACGGATGCGAAATCTCGTGGGCTGCGGCGCCGCGGGAGGCATCGCTGCGGTCTTCAATGCGCCCATGGGCGGGGTGTTCTTCGCTCTCGAGGTGCTCCTGGGGGATTTCTCCGCCCAGACCTTTCCCCCCATTGTGATCGCTTCGGTCGTGGCCGTTTCCGTCTCCCGGGCGTTCCTCGGGAACGTTCTGATCTTCCGCGTACCGCATTTCGTTCTGTCCAGCCTCCCCCAGATTCTTTTCTGCGCTCTCCTCGGTGCCGCCTGCGGGGGAATCGCAATTCTGTTCAACCGGTCCCTGGATCGGACGGACCAAAAGTTCTCCTCCTCGAGAATCCCCGTATGGCTGCGTGCAGCGATCGGGGGCGGGGTGACCGGGATCATCGCAATCAAGTTTCCGCAGGTCCTGGGAACCGACGAAATCGCCCTCGATCAGGCCCTGCGCGGCGAACTGCCCTGGCTTCTCCTGCTGGTGATCGGGTTTTTGAAGATCGTCGCCACCTCCTTCTCCCTCGGATCGGGTGGGTCGGGCGGGGTCCTCGGCCCCGGGCTCTTCATCGGCGGCATGATCGGTGCGCTCGGGGGCACGGCCGCGAACGCCCTCTTCCCCGCGGCCGCGGGTTCGGTGGGAGGATATACCCTCGTCGGCATGGCTGCGTTCCTTGCGCCCGTGGTGGGGGCCCCTCTCACCGCCATTCTGATCCTGTTCGAGATTACGGGCGATTACGCGATCATCCTTCCGCTGCTCGTCGCGGTGATCTCCGCGATGCTCGTTTCCGGACGAATATCCCGTTTTTCCCTCTATACCTATCACCTGCACAAGAAGGGCGTGGACCTTGTGAGGGGACGAGAGGAGGGCGTGCTCAAGACGCTGAAGGTCCTGGACGTGATGCGCAATGAGGCCTATACGATCCCTTCCTCGGCCTCCTTCCACGAACTCTCCGAGAGGTTCCTGGCGGAACGCGTCGACTACTTCTACCTGAAGAATACGGACGGTGCACTGACCGGCGTTGTCTCCTTCCGGGACATTCGGCCCTATCTGATGGAGGAGAGTCTGCGGGACCTCGTACGGGTCAAGGACATCGCCACCACGAACCCCGTCTCCGTCACGCCAGGAGAATCCCTGTTCGACGTGTTGATCAAGTTCGGGTACAAGAACGTGGCGTTTCTCCCCGTGATTTCCGATCCCCATTCCCGAAAGCTGATCGGCACAATCCACAGGAAGGAAGTCCTGGAGGCATACCAGAGGAGAATCATGTCCGCGATCCGGAATGAGTAGATCGGCCGGCCTTTTCCGCCCGCCCCACCTGTCAGGGGACGGAAGAGGTCCTGGATGCCAGGCGGAGATACAGTTTCCCGGCCAGCAGATACAGGATACCGCCCGCGGCGACGGTGGCGTGAAACCCGATCCACAGGGACCCGACCGAAGCGACGGATGCCCCCGCCACCGAGAAGAAGCCGTTCACGCCCCATGCATACGGGATGGCCGCGGAATTCGCGACGGTCATCCGGGACAGGGCCGCGGGAAACGGCATTCCCATCAGGAACGCCGCCGGGGCGAGGGCAGCGAGAAAGGCGAGGAATCTCTCTCCTTCCCCCTTTGCCAGAAGACAGGGGGCCCCGTGAAAGAGGGTGAGAAACCCCGCCGCGGCGAGGACGGCGATGCCGGGAAATACCCACCTTCTCATCGTTGCCGGAGACTCCCATTTTCCCGATACCGCGCTTCCTATCCCTGAGAGCAGGGAAAAACCCCCGATCGCCGCAGCGGCGGCGCGGATGGGGTCGCCGAGAAGGAGGATGCCGATCTTGAGGAAGGTAAGCTCGATCAGCATGTATGCCAACCCGAGGGCGGAGAAGTAGATCGCAACGGGGAGCCCCCCGCTGCTGCCGCCGGCCGGGGAGAAAGGAAGGGGAAGCAGGAGAAAGACGGCGGCGAGCATCACCGAAACGGCAAGGGACAACGCGAGAAACACGATGCCCCATTCCAGGAAGGGGAACCACTGGTCGCCGAGTAGTCTCCGGAACGCCGGAAGGGACCGCAACCGGAGGAACCGGTGAAAATACGGCGAGTCGTCGGTGACCGGACGAAGGTCGAATAGTCCTTCCCCGGGGGACACGTCCGGGGGCCCCGCCAGGGCGCTGTGCACCGCCTCCCGGAAACCCGTCTCTTCCGGGCCCCGCCTGTCCGTCGGCGTCCCCGCCTCCGGCCACACCAACGTGAACCCCGTATCCCGACAGAATCGTTTCGCCGCGGCAAGCTCGTCCGCGGTGAACGGGTCCCTTCTCGCAACGGCAACGAACGATCCCCACCCCCGGACCACGATGAATCGCGCCCGGACCAGGGATCCTTCCCCCTCTTCCAGCACCGCGCGGAGCGTGTGTAACATTTTCACGCTTTCCCTTGGGGGGGATTTCAGCCACCCGGACACGGCGAGCACTCCCCGATCCGTGAGACGCGCCAGGGCGCTCCGGATCCCCTGCCGGGTGAGCAGATAGGTCTCCCCCGTTGCGTGGATCCCGAGCGAGGAAAACGTCAGGGAGGACACATCGGACAGTTCGACGATGTCGTATCTCCGTCCTCCCCGGGCGAGGAAGTTCCTTCCCCCCTCCTTCCGGATCTCCAGACGGAGAGCGGGAGGCATCCCCCCGGAAAACACCGCCAGGTCGTGCTCGATCATCCTGACATATTCCCCCGCCGGTTCCACAACCGTGACAAGGGACGCCCCGTTCCCCGCCGCCATCAGTATCCCCTCGGTCCCGCGAAGGGAAAACTGCACCACTGCGGGACGGTCCAGGATTCGGTAGGGAAGAGCCGCGGGAAGATAGCCGAGATAGGCGGGGGGGTTCTTTCCTCCCTCCCGGGGAACGATGCCGCGAAGCTCCCCGTCGGCGAATACGGCCGCCTGCGGTGGTATCTCTCCCTCGAACCGGAAGCTCAATCCCGGCGCATAGTGGATCCCCGGAGCGTACAGAGCCCGGAAGTCGCCCGTCATGCCGGCGCGCGCCGAGAGCGTTTGCGCCTCGGGCAGCCTTCCCGTGATCGCGAGGTCCTTGTAGGGGGACAGCGAAAGGGAGACGGGCGAAACCAGGAAAAGCAATGCGGAGAATCCTGCGCACAGGAACCGTCCCGCGGGAAACCGGCGGTACGGAAACGAGAGGACGGACGCGGAAGCGAGAAGCCCCAGTCCCAGGGGGACCCGCAGGAGCAATTCGGTCGGCACGAGGCGGAACGCCGGGAGGGCGAGAAACGACCCCGCGGCCGTTCCTCCGAAGCTCGCGGCGTACAACACCCCTACCTTGCCCAGGGGGAAGGAGAGGGATATGCCGACCGCGGCACCGGCCAGGAAAAACGGGACGGCGAGAAGGAAGAAGAACAGAGCGAACGCAGGCCAGGAGGAGGGATCCCACAGAAGCAGAAAGGGGTCGAACGGGACGTGCTGCGATGCGCGGAACGCGAGTTCGAACGACGGTGCGGCGAGGAGAACCACCCAAGCGAATACCGTTCCCGGCTTTTTCGCGATTCGAGGACGCAGCAGATGGAGAGCGACGCCGGAGGCGCCGAGCCCGAGCATCGCCTGGGAAATGATGAGCGGTACGAAATGGGGCCAGAACCGCAGGGAGAGCAGACGGATCAGGAAGATCTCGTTCGCCAGGGACGCTGCGGAAACGAGAAAGACCGCCGGGACGACCCGGCCATACCGTGCGTCAGTGACCAAGGAGGCGCACGAAGGCCACCGGGAGAACGTTGCGCTGGGAGAGGGCGCCGTCGGCGCCTTTCTCGAGGAACACGAGATTCTGGGTCAGGAAAGGCCCCCCGACCGGCATGATCATCCTTCCCCCTTTTCGCAACTGGCGCAAAAGCGGTGGGGGGATGTGACCTCCCGCGCACGTGACGATGATGGCGTCGAAGGGGGCTTTCTCTTCCCACCCGTAATACCCGTCCCCCTGCCGGACGGTGACGTTCCGGGCCCCGAGGGACTCGAGGTTTCTTCGCGCGCGATCGGCAAGTGTCGGGAAAATCTCGACGGAGTAAACCTCCCCGGCGATCCTCGCGGCGATTGCCGCCTGGTATCCGGATCCCGTCCCCACCTCCAGAACGCGGTCCCCGGGTTTCAGGCGGAGGATCTCGGTCATGAAGGCGACGACGTAGGGCTGTGAGATCGTCTGCCCCTCCCCGATCGGGAGCGGACGCGGTTCATAGGCCATCGGGCGGTACTCGGGCGGGACGAGCAGATGGCGAGGAACCTCCCGCATCGCCCCGAGGACTCGGGGATCCGAAATCCCCTCGTTCTCGATCTGCTCCCTCACCATCGCCAGCCGGTTTTCGAGGTACGGGTCCGCCTGTCGGGCTTCCAGGGCCGCCCCGACGCAGAGGAAACTTGTCAGAAATGCAATGGCGAGCCGGTCCACGCGCATCGTTTTGCCCTCGAAGCGACTGTCGTCAGGAGGCCCCGAGCACCTTGGCGGCCTTCCGGACATGCGCCGCCTTCACCCAGAGGAGTGCGCCATAGTGCCCCTTCCCGTCCGTCACCGCATCGATGGCAGTCGCATTGATCCCGGCTTTGCCGAGCATGTCCATGACCTTGTGGATCGCCCCCACCCGGTCACCCCCCTGGATGAGGAAGACGGTCTTCTTCGCGCTCACCCGCAACCCGGCCCGTTTCATCGCCTTCCGGAAGGCGGCGGCGTTCCGGGGGACGAAGTCCATCTGGGTCTTCCTCCCCCGCGGGAAACCGGTGAACGCCAATAGACTCACTTTGGCGTCGCGCAGAACCTTGAGGACCCGCGCTCCCTCCCCCGGCCTGTCCGAAGTTTCCAGCTTGTAATACTCGGCTTTCCGAATCCGGTCCGCCATCTCTTTCCTCCTCCGGGAGGTCGCCCCCCCACCGTTACTGATTGTTCTCCCTGTTCTTTCCGCTCTCCTTCCGTCCCTCTTCCCTCTTGGACGCCTCCCGGAGCACCTCGAGGCGGTCCTCTACGAGCCGGTGAAACGTCCCCTCCGGATATGTTCCATCCGGTCCGGGCGTACCCGGCGTCATCCCCATCAGGATTTCGATGCCCTCCTCGACGTGATCGATGGCGTGAATCCGGAATTTCCCCTCCCCGATCGCCTCGACGACGTCTTTCCTCAGCATCAGATTCCTGACGTTCCGTTCCGGGATGATGACTCCCTGCGAGCCGTCGAGACCCCGGAGACGGCAGAGCGCGAAGAACCCCTCGATCTTCTCGTTCACTCCGCCGATCGGCTGCACATTCCCGCCCTGGTCCATCGACCCCGTAACGGCGAAGCTCTGCCGTACCGGGACTTGCGAGATTGCGCTGAGAAGCGCGTAGAGCTCTGCGCAGGTCGCGCTGTCCCCCTCGATCATACCGTACAATTGCTCGAAGGTAAGCGACGCGGCGAGGCTGATCGGCCTCCGTGCGGCGTACTTGCTCCCCAGGTAATTCGAGAGAATGAGTACGGCTTTTTCGTGGATCTTCCCGGAGAGCTTTGTTTCCCGCTCGATGTTCAGCACCCCCCCCTTTCCCGCGTACACGGTCGCCGTGATCCGTGACGGCTTCCCGAAGGAGTAGTCGCCCGTGTTCAGGACGGCGAGCCCGTTGACCTGCCCCGTCGTATGCCCCGAGGTCTCCACGATCAGCGTACCCTCCTTCATTACCTCTTGCAGCCGGTCCTCGATACGGCTGTGGCGATGCGCCTTCTCATCCATCGCCTTTTCGACGTGTCCGCGGGAGACGACCGAAGCTTCCGCCTTTGCGGCCCAGTAGTGGGATTCCTGGATCAGGTTCGAGATGTCGCTGAACCGGGTGGAAAGCTTTTCCTGGTGCTCAGCCAGCCGGGAGCCGTACTCCACCACTTTCCCCACGCCGCCGGGATCGAAGGGAAAGAGATTTTCCTCCTTCGTCTTCGTCGCCACGAAGGAGGCGTATTTCCGGATGTTCTCTTCCGACCTGTCCATCCGGTTGTCGAAGTCCGCCTTCACCTTGAACAGTTCCCTGTACTCTTCGTCGAGGTTGTAGAGCAGGTAATAGATTTCGGGATTGCCGATCAGGATCACCTTCACTTCGAGGGGGATCGCCTCGGGCTTCATCATCGCCGTCGGGACGGGACGGTACGGTTCCCACACGTCCTCGATCTTCACCTCGCCGTTCCGGATGGCCCGCTTCAGGGCGTCGTAGGAGAAGAGATTGCGGAACAGATCCTGGGCGTGGATCACGAGGAACCCCCCGTTCGCCCTTTGGAGGGCCCCCGCCTTGATCATGGAGAAGTCGGTGAAGGCGGCTCCGTACTGGAACCTGTGTTCCATCCTGCCGAAGAGGTTGTAGTAGGTGGGGTTGCTTTCGAATACGCAGGGGCTGCCTTTCCGGTCTCCGTTGTTCACGATCACGTTCACGGTATATTTCTGGAAATCCGGCTCCTGCTTCGGCACCTTCAGGAAAGGCATCGTCGGCGCGGCAGACTCCTCGGGCGGCGCCTTGAAGTCCTCGATATTCTCGAGGATGTCCTCCTTCACGCCGTCCAGGAAGGTCATCAGTTTTTCGTCTTCCCCGTATTGGCCCCGGATCTCCTCGATCAGGGGATCGAGCACCGCCAGAGCCGCGTATCTCCCGAGGTCCCGTTGCTTTCCCTTCGTCGTTTTCTCCATCTCCTTCAGTATTCTCTTCACGTCATCGATCTTTTCCTGGATGTACTTCCCGTTTTCCAGAAAAACCCCCCTCGCCTCTTCGCTCAGGGAATTGTACTCCTCCTCCGTGAGAGGCTCCCCCGTTTCTCCGACCGCAACGATGGAGAATCCGCCCATGGCCGGGCGAACCTTGAACCCTTTCTCCTCGGCATCCCGCTCCAGCGGGGAAAAGAGTTCCTTCTGCCGGGACTGGAACTCCTCCACGATAATGTTGTTCTGTTTCTTGTACTCCTTTGACTCGAAGATCCTCGGAATTTCCACCTTGAGGGAGGCGATCAGTTCCGCCAGGCTCTTCTGGAGCGCGACTCCCTTGCCCGGCGCGAGGGACATCGCGATCGGCTCCGTCGGATCCCGGAAGTTGTGGACGTAGCACCAGTCGGGCGGAACCTCCTCCTGCTCCGCCTTCTTCGAGATGAAGGAGCGGATCGCCGACGTCTTTCCCGTGCCGCTTTCTCCCAGCACGTATATGTTGAACCCCGTGCTGGGAAGGTGCAGGCCGAAGTCGATGGCGGTAAGCGCCCGTTCCTGGCCGATGATCCCGTCCAGCGCCGGTACGTCGCCCGTCGTGCGGAAGTCGAACATGCGCTCATCGCAGCACTTGTACAGGTCATCGGGGGAAAGCACCCTCGCCATGGGTCCCTCCTTTCAGCCCTAATCGTCCTTCTTCGGAAATCCGCCCGGATCGACGAACTTGAGCTCCAGCGGCCGGGACGTGTCGAGGTGGACATCCCGCTGCGGGAATGCAATGACGATCCCGGCCTCCCGAAACAACTCATCGATGCGGAACCGGATGCTGCTCTCCAGGAGAAGCCGCTCCGTCATCGTCTCCATGCTGATCCAGAAGTAGAGGGAAAAGATCAGGGCGTTGTCCCCGAAATCCCGAAAGAGCACGAAAGGCTCCGGTTTTCGATCCACCTTCTCGTTCTCGCTCGCCGTCTTTATAAGAAGCCGCTCGACCTCGCGGACCGGGGACCCGTACATCACCCCGACCGTCACGTGTGCCCTCACCTGCTTGTCGGACAGGGTCCAGTTCACGATATTCTTCTCGAGGAAACTGCTGTTGGGCACGAGGATGTGGATGTTGTCCCCGGTCCGGATACGGGTGCAGCGCGGGCCGATCTCCTCTACCCTCGCGAAACTTCCCTCGATTTCGATCAGATCGCCGAGCCGAATCGGCCGTTCCGCCATGATGATGAATCCGCTGATGAAATTATTGAGCAGGTTCTGGGCGCCGAAACCCACACCGATGGCGAGCGC
>DATHRT010000250.1:0-3247 GCA_035464915.1 Candidatus Limnocylindria bacterium | reverse complement strand
CCGCCCTGCCGGAGAGGTAGCGGACGGCAATGACCTCGCCGATCCCGTTCCGGTTCAGGTCGGCGACGTCTACATGGAAGAGCCCCGCGCGCGAATCCGGGATCCTGGCTTTCTCGACAAGCTCCTCCCCCGTCAGTCCGTAGATCACGATGCCGTCCGGGTACGCTGCGACAATCTCGGGTTTCCCGTTCCGGTCGACGTCTCCTTTCGCGAGAGAGATGATCTTCCCGGCGATGTTGTGGCTTCGGCTGATCTTGCTCGACAGGGACGGTATCGTTCTTTTCTCCCCCTCTTCGCCGATCCGCCCGTCGCCGAAGAAGATGAGCGTGAGCTTCGCAGAGGCTTCGTCGGCCATTCTGCGGAACACAAGGGGAAGGTTATCCGCTACCGTCCTTCTTTCCTCTTCCTCCGCCATGCCTTCGCCTTCCGAGGTCACGAAGACCGTCCTCCCCTTCCCCGGATCCTCGGTCGGGGCCAGGGTGAGATCAAGCGTCGCCGTTTGGCCGATGCGGGAGACGGTCCCGGTGAGTACATAGGTGGCCCCGAGGGAGCGGGCTTTACGCTTTCTCTCCGCGGAACCGCTTCCTTCTTTAACGGTTACGAGGTGCACGTCGAACCGGGGCCGGAGACGTTCCGCCAGGGCCTGTCCCAGGAGCGCGGAGACCCTTGTCCCGTCTTCCACCCCGAGAGCATGGGGCGGGAACAGGGCGACGGTCTGTCTGCCCGCCGGGAGATCCGCGTGGAGGATCCCGCAGAAAAGAGCCGCGAGAAAAACGATGAGGAGAGGGCGCGCCCTCATTTGATGAGCGATGCCACCTTCTTGAACTCCGGCGTGGTCGACACCTTGAGGAGCTGGAAGACCGCCGTCTCGGTGCTTATGACCGTGCAGCCGGCGTCCCGGAGGGCCTGCAGGCCGCTCTGGTAGTTGTGCAGGAACCGGGAGGAGACGGCGTCGTCCAGGACGAAGAGCGAAAACCCGGCCCGGGAAAGGTCGACAGAAGTCTGGTAGACGCACACGTGGGTCTCCATGCCTACCATGATCACCTGCCTCCGGTTCAGTTCGGACACGGCGGAAAGAAATTCTTCGTCCCGAGCGCAGCTGAAGCTCACCTTCTCGAGCAGACGGTACTCCTTCCCGTCGAGGGCCTGCAGGACCTCCGGAACGGTCCTGCCCAGGCCTTTCGGGTATTGCTCGGTAAGAAGTATAGGAATCCCGAGCGTGGCGGCCGTCTCGATCGCGATCTGCATGTTCTTGAGGGCGCGCGGGTACAGCTCCTTGTGGATGGCGGGGACGAGTTTTGCCTGCACGTCCACGACGAGAAGGACCGCCTCCTCCCGGTTCAGAAAATCCGTCATTTTTCCCCCTCCTCCTGCGCGTCGCAGACGATGATCCCCTCGTCCATAAGAGTAAGCTTCTCGAAGCCGGTTTCGGTTACAAGATACGTGTTCTCCAGGCCCACCGCCCCCTCCAAGGGAAAGACGAACTTCGGCTCGAGGGCGAACGTCATGCCGGGCATAAGGATCGTTTTCGATCCCTTCGCGATAAAGGGGAACTCGTCGGTCTCGATCCCTACGCCGTGCCCGATGAATTTCACATTGTACCCCGGCGCCCCCATGAAATGCCCGGCAAACGGTGTTCGGGAGGCCGTCTCCAGGCCGATTTCGTAGAGGTCGCCCGCTACCGTCCCCGGCCGCGTGGCGCTCTCGATCTTCCGCATCACCTCTACGGCCATCCCGTACGCGATCGTAAGCTTCTCCGGCAGGTTTCCGATCACGTACGTCCGGGCCATGTCCACCAGGTAACCGTCCTGCGCCCACATGAGGTCGACCAGGATCGGCTCGTTCTCCCGAAATGTCCGGTGCCCCTGTCCGACGGGGACGTACGGGCCGGACCCCTTTCCCGCGGTGGGGAAGTCCGCGTAGGACGGGATCGCCGCGTCGGCCCCCGAGATGACGCACCCCAGCCCCGCCTCCTGGTTCCAGGCCCGCATCCGGGTGATGGTCGTGTGGCCCGCCGAGATCGCCTTGCCCTGGAGAATGCCGCCGAGTACGGTCTCGGTGACCCCCGGGCGGATCTGTTCCTGCGCGCCGGACAGCAGGCCGGCCAGGTGTATCCCGCAGGCCCGCATCGCTTCGATCTCCGACGGTCCCTTGACTGCCCGGATCTCGCGGATCGCCCCGGACACGTCCACCGCCTTCGCGTCGGGAAAGAGCCGGGAGAAACGCTGGAACGCAAGCACCGGCATGACGTCCAGCTCGAACCCGATCGTTCCAAACGAGACCTTTCGATTCGTAAAGTGCGCCGGAATCTCCTTCGGTGTGGCGATCCGCACGATCTGATCTATCGCGGCCTCTTCCACCGCCCGCTCGTAGACCCGGCGGACGAAGTAGACCGGCTCTTCGTCCGCCGGCACGAACAAGACTCCCTGCTGGATCGACCCGGTGAAATAGAAAAGGTCGGCGTTCTGGACGAGGAACGCCCCGTCTACCCCGTCCCGCGTAAGCCTTTCCTGGAGGGCCCGGATCCTTGCTCTTATCTCCTCTTTCGGCGTCAGCCTGTACATGCCCACTTCCTAAGAACAGGGACGTTCCTGTGAACTTTCAAAACCCCAGGGATTCCTTCACTTTTCTCACGAGTATAGGGGAGATGCCCGAGTTTCGGGAAGTTCCCGTACGCTCTATTAAGAATATTCTTAGGAACGTCCCTTTTCTTGGCTCCAGAGTTTCTCGAGCTCCTGGTATGATTTCGGGTATTCCGCCTGGAAGCGCAGGTAGATGGGGACCGGGAACCGCACCCCCCCGGCGTGGGTCTTCTCGAGTCCCTCGACGATCTTCTCCCCCATCCCGAACGGAAAGGTGAACGCCATCTCGTCGTCGGCGGCCATCCCGAAGATCCGGTCCCCGTAGCACGGAAGGATCACCTGCGGTTCCCCGGTCTTCTGTCCCTTGATCACGATATCGGTGCAGTCCCCCCGGCCCGAGAAATCGCTTTTGAGGCTTCCCCCTGTTTCGTACAGGCATGCGTTCAGCAACCGGAGAACCTGGGCGGAATTCCCGTACACGAGGACGGTGTCCGGCGTAAAATTCGCCCGCCCGAGGGGCGCCGCGATAATCCAGGCGTACTCCCCGATATCGTACTTCGCCAAGGCCTCCTCGAATTTCGCCCCCGCCTCGGCGCAGGAGGCGTACATCCCGTCGGCCAGCTTTCCCGAAATGTAGTACTCGTTGCGCTCCTCGTAGCCAAAAG
>DATHRT010000249.1:0-2455 GCA_035464915.1 Candidatus Limnocylindria bacterium | reverse complement strand
ATCTCCATCAAGATGGACAACCCGAAGGAGGTCGGAGCCGACAGGATCGTCAACGCGGTCGCTGCGTATGCAAAGTACGGGAAGGCGTGCATCGTTCTGGACTTCGGTACCGCAACCACGTTCGACTACATCTCGCCGGGGGGGGACTACATGGGCGGAGTCATCGCTCCGGGGGCGAGTATCTCTGCCGAGGCGCTCTTCCGGCAGGCGTCGAAATTGCCGAAGGTCGAGATCGTTAAACCGCCGACCGTGATCGGAAAAAACACGGTGGCGGCCATGCAGTCCGGTCTATTCTTCGGCTATCTCTCTCTCGTGGAGGGGATCATCGACCGGATCCGGAAGGAAGTACGCACGGACCCCATCGTCGTCGCCACCGGCGGTCTGGCCGCAGCCATCGCCGGCGAGTCCGCCAAAATACAGGTAATTGATGAGAATTTGACTCTTGAGGGGCTGCGTATTATATACGAGAGGAACAGTACGCCCGGGACATGACGGCAGGCGATTTTCGCAGGAGGGAGAGCGGGACGTGGACATCCATCAACTGAGAAATGTGGGGATCATCGCCCACGGCGGTGCGGGAAAAACGACTTTGGCGGAAGCTCTTCTTTTCAACGCGAAGGCAACGGAGCGAATGGGGAGGGTGGACGACGGCAGCTCTCACTTCGACTACGACCCGGAGGAGATCCGCCGGCAGATCACGATCAGCACCTCCTTTCACCATTACCAGTGGAACAAGGTCGAGGTAACCGTGGCCGACACGCCCGGCTACATCAACTTCGAGGCCGACACGCATGCCTGTCTTCGCCAGCTGGACGGCGCGGTCCTGGTGGTGAATGCGGTCTCCGGCGTCGAAGTGCAGACGGAGAAGATGTGGTCCCTGGCCTGCGATACGGGGGTTCCCACGATCGCATTCGTCTCGAAGATGGATCGCGAGCGGGCGGACTTTCAAAAGGCGGTCGATGAGATTTCCGACATTCTGAAGGTCAACGCAGTTCCGATCCAGCTTCCTCTCGGCTCGGAGGCGGGGTTCCGCGGTGTCGTGGACCTGCTCCGGATGAAGGCGTACATCTACAAGGAGGAGTCCGGTCAGTTCGAGGTGGCCGATGTTCCTCCGGACCTCAAGGACGCCGCTGCGAAGGGGCGGGAGAAGGTGGTGGAGGCGGCGGCGGAATCCGACGATTCCCTGCTGGAGAAGTATCTCGAGGAAACCTCCCTCACGGAGGAGGAGATTCGCAAAGGGTTTACCTCCGGCGTCCAGGCGATGAAAATCCTTCCCGTTCTTTGCGGATCCGCGTTGCGCAACATTGCCATCCACCCGGTTCTGGACATGATCAACTTCGTTCTGCCCGACCCCTCCTTCCGCAAGGAGGTGAAGGGTACGAATCCGAAGTCGAAGACCGAGGAGACGAGGCCGATATCCGTCGATGCCCCGTTCTCCGCCCTGGTGTTCAAGACTCTTGCCGACCCATACGCGGGCAAGCTCTCCATCTTCAAGATTCATTCCGGGACGCTTACCCCCGACATGTCCCCCCTGAATACCGGAAAGAACACCACCGAGCGGATCGGCCAGATCTTCCGGCTGGAAGGGAAAAAGCAGAAATCTGTCGGGTCCGCCTCCGCGGGAGAGATCGTTGCCGTCGCCAAGTTCAAGGAGACGTCCACGGGCGATACGCTATGCGACCCGAAGCATCCCATCCTCTACCCACCGCCTCCAGTGATCGAGCCGGTGATCTCGTTCGCGATCCGGCCAAAGACCCGGTCCGACGAGGACAAGCTGGGCACCTCCCTCTCCCGGATGATCGAGGAGGACCCGACGCTGCAGTTCGGAAAGGATCCGCAGACCCGGGAGTTCATCCTCTCCGGAATGGGGGAAATCCACCTCGAGGTGTCCGTCGAGAAGCTCCGCCGCCAGTTCGGCGTCGAGGTGGAGCTTCGCACCCCCAAGATTCCGTACAAGGAGACCCTCAAGGGGTCCGCAGAGGCCCAGGGCAAATACAAGAAGCAGACCGGGGGGCGCGGCCAGTACGGGGACTGCTGGCTTCGCGTAGAGTCCCTACCTCCCGGCGCCGGGTTCGAGTTTGTCAACGCGATCGTCGGGGGCGTGATTCCGAGACAGTACATACCCGCGGTCGAGAAAGGCGTTATCGAAAGGATATCCAAGGGGGTGGTCTCGGGCTATCCTGTGGTCGACACCAAGGTGACCGTGTTCGACGGTTCGTTCCACACGGTCGACTCCTCAGAGATGGCGTTCAAGATCGCAGGGTCCCTGGGCTTTAAAAAGGCGGCGCTCGAGGCGAAGCCGGTGCTGCTGGAACCTGTCATGGAAATGGAAATCGTCGTGCCGGAGGAGAATGTGGGCGACATCATCGGCGACCTGAACAGCCGCCGTGGGCGTGTGCTGGGCGTGGAAGCCCGGGGACGGAGCCAGATCATCAAGGCGTTCGTCCCGCTGGCC
>DATHRT010000248.1:0-14328 GCA_035464915.1 Candidatus Limnocylindria bacterium | reverse complement strand
ACGAGACCCGACGAAACCAGTTTCCGTCTCATGTTCAGCCTGGGTGGTATCGGGACGATCGGGATCTAGTGCCGAAGACGGGAAAACGATGCGAATGACGGGGCGGAATCAGACCGCGCGGGCGGGGAAAATGCTGATCACCGGGGCGAACGGCCTGCTCGGAAAGGAAATACGCCGGACGTTTTCCTCCGGATATGAAATCCTTGCCACCGATCTTGCGGAGTGCGACGTGACGAACGCGAAGGCGTGCATGCGGCATATCGGGGAATTTCTCCCGGACGTGGTCCTCCATTGTGCCGCCTACACGGCCGTGGACCTTGCCGAGCAGGAGGAGGGAATCGCCTTCGCTATAAACGCGGGAGGGACCCGGAACGTGGCTCTCGCCTGCCGGAAGCACCGGGCCCTGCTCGTCACCTTCGGAACGGACTACGTCTTTGACGGAACATCAAAACGCCCCTACGGGGAAGACGATCCCACCAATCCACTGTCTGCGTACGGCAGGAGCAAGCTCGCCGCCGAGCAGGCGCTTAAGGAAGTCGCCCCGGATTTTCTTCTGCTGCGCACGCAGTGGCTGTTCGGCGCACCGGGACGGAATTTCGCCCTATCCGTTCTCGCGCGGGGCGAAAAGGGAGAGGAGCTTAAGATCGTGTCCGACCAGAGGGGTTGCCCGACCTACACATGGGATCTGGCCGACGCGGTGCGGCGGTTGCTCGATGCCGGTGCGCGGGGCACATTCCATTTCTCCAACGAGGGGGAAACCACGTTCTACCATTACGCCGCCTTCCTTCTCGCGCATGCCGGAATGGGCCGGGCGCGGCTGTCGGCCATCTCCTCGCAGGATCTTCCCCGGGAGGCGTATCCCGCGCCCCGTCCCGCCTATGCGGTTCTCAGCAAGGACAAATACCGGAAGGCGACGGGGGTCGTGCCCAGGCGATGGGAGGATGCGGTTACCGAATTCCTGCGCACGATGGCAAGAGAGGGGGGAGGCGGATGAAAATTCTCGTGACCGGGGGGGCCGGGTTCATCGGATCGAACGTCGCGGACGCGTACGTCGACGCCGGACACGAGGTCATCGTGCTCGACGACCTTTCGTCGGGGAAGAAGGAAAACGTCCCGGACGCCGCCCGGTTCGTCCTCTGCGACATCGGCTCGGACACGGCAGAGGAAGCGATCCGGACCTTCCGCCCCGAAGTCGTCAACCACCACGCGGCCCAGATCAACGTGCGGGCCTCCGTTGCCGACCCGGGGTTCGACGCAAAGGTGAACATTCTCGGGACGATCCGGCTCCTGGAGGCGTGTCGGCAATACGGCGTGCGCAAGTTTCTCTTCGCGTCCTCGGGTGGGGCCGGCTACGGGGAGCAGGAGACCTTTCCCGCCGACGAGAGCCACCCGTTACGGCCCGTGAGCCCCTACGGAGCGGCGAAGATGTCCGTCGAGCTCTACCTGAATTTCTACCGGGCTCAGTACGGTTTGGACTGCACCTCACTGCGGTACGCAAACGTCTACGGTCCCCGGCAGGACCCGCACGGCGAGGCGGGTGTCGTAGCCATCTTCTGCGAACGGCTCCTCAAAGGACAGGCCGCGGTCGTAAACGGCGACGGGGAGCAGACCCGGGACTACGTTTACGTGGGAGACACCGTCCGGGCCAACGTCGCCGCGCTCGAGCGGGGGGGAGGCCGGGCCATCAACATCGGCACCGGCATCGAGACGAGCGTGAACACGCTTTTCCGCATCCTCCGCGACATCGCGGGAAGCGCGCAGGAGGAGATACACGGACCCGCCCAGCCGGGGGAGCAGCGCAGGTCCTGCCTGGAAAACCTTCTGGCATTGGAGGAACTCGGGTGGTATCCTGAGGTGGCATTGGAGGAAGGACTCGCCCGGACGCTATCGTTCTTCCGAGAAAAGATCCGAACTTCCGGCACGTGGTAGGAATGCGCGCACAACAAATCCGCAACTTTTCCATCATCGCCCATCTCGACCACGGGAAATCCACACTCGCGGACAGGTTGATGGAGATCACCGGGACGCTTACGAGCCGGGAGAAGGTGGACCAGTTTCTCGACAAGATGGATATCGAGCGGGAAAGGGGAATCACCATCAAGGCCCAGACCGTCCGGATGAACTACCGGGGAAAGGACGGCAGGGAGTACGTGTTCAATCTGATCGACACCCCGGGACACGTCGACTTCTCCTACGAAGTTTCCCGAAGTCTGTGCGCCTGCGAGGGGGCGATCCTGGTCGTCGATGCTTCCCAGGGGGTCGAGGCGCAGACCCTGGCCAACGTGTACATGGCCCTGGGGCAGAATCTGGAAATCATTCCGGTCCTGAACAAGATCGATCTCCCCAACGCGGAACCGGAACGGGTCCGGCAGGAGATCGAGGACGTGATCGGACTCGATACGGCGGGTATGATCTCGGTCAGCGCCAAGAAAGGCACCGGAGTCGAGGAGATCCTTGAGGCGGTGGTGCAACGGGTCCCCCCCCCCTCCGGAGACGAATCGGCCCCCGCGAAGGCGCTGATCATCGATTCCTGGTTCGACAACTACCAGGGGGTGATCATCCTTGCCCGGCTGTTCGAGGGGCGGTTAACGCCCGGACAGAGGATCGCCTTCATGGCCACGGGCAGGACGTTCGAAATCCAGAAGGTCGGCGTTTTCTCCCCTCACCCGAAAGAGACGGATTCTCTCGGCCCCGGCGAAGTAGGGTTCGTGATCGCGAACATCAAGAACCTCGACGAAACGAAGGTCGGGGACACGATCACCGACGCGAAGCGTCCCGCGGCCATCCCGCTACCCGGTTTCCAGGTCGTCCGGCCGATGGTATTCGCGGGACTTTACCCTGTCGTTTCGGACAATTACGGCCAGCTGCGCACCGCGATCGAAAAACTCAGGCTGAACGACTCCTCGTTCACCGCCGAGCCGGAAACCTCCGTGGCCCTCGGGTTCGGGTTCCGATGCGGATTTCTCGGCCTTCTTCACATGGAAATCATCCAGGAGCGGCTGGAGCGGGAGTACGGGGTGGAACTCATCACGACCGCACCGACCGTCGGATACCGGGCGATTTGCCGGGACGGCCGCGTGGTGGAAGTGGACAGCCCGGCGAGGCTCCCCGAGCCGCTCGAACTCGACCATATCGAGGAACCCGTGATCCTCGCCACCCTCCACCTGCCGTCGGAGCACCTGGGAGCGGTCATCAAGCTCTGCGAGGAACGCAGGGGGGTGCAGCGGCAGATGAAATTCCTTTCGTCGAACCGCGTCATCCTCGAGTACGAGCTTCCCCTCAATGAGATCGTGCTGGACTTTTACGATCATCTGAAGACCATTTCGCGCGGGTATGCGTCCATGGATTACGAACTTCTCGCGTTCCGCCCGGGTGACCTCGTGCGGCTCGATATCCTGATCAACGGGGAGAAGGTGGACGCCCTCTCGCTTATCGTTCACCGAGACCAGGCGTACTACAAGGGGCGCGACGTGGCGGAGCGCCTACGGAAGCTCATCCCCCGCCAGCTTTTCGAGGTGGTGATCCAGGCCGCCATCGGCTCGAAGGTGATTGCGCGGGAGACGGTGAGGGCGATCAGCAAGAACGTCATCGCCAAGTGTTACGGGGGGGACATCACCCGAAAGAGAAAGCTGCTGGAAAAACAGAAAGAGGGGAAGAAGAGAATGAAACAGGTGGGTACCGTGGAAATCCCCCAGGAGGCCTTTCTCTCCATTCTGAAGGTGAAGGAATGAGGGGAGGGGAGCAACGCAAGAACGCCGGTCCGGGAAAAGAAACGCACCGGAAAGGGAAACTGCGCGAGTACCTGGAGGCGTTCGCCGTTGCGCTCCTGATCGCTCTCGTGGTGCGGACCTTCGTCATTCAGGCGTTCAAGATCCCCTCGGGCTCGATGGAAAACACGCTGCTCATCGGCGATCACATCTTCGTCAACAAGTTCCTCTACGGGTATCACATACCGTATACGAACGGGCGGGTCCTCAAATTTGACTCCCCCGAGCGCGGTGACATCATCGTATTCGTCTTCCCCGAGGATCCGAGCAAGGATTTCATCAAGCGCGTCATTGCCGTCCCGGGTGACACCGTGGAGATCCGGGAAAAGGTGGTCCTGATCAACGGGAAACCGCTGCACGAGGACTACACGAGGTTCGCCGACGGGGACGCGGTCGACGGGTTCGTGCGCAGGAGGGACAACCTCCCTCCGGTGAACGTTCCGGAAAAGAAGTATTTCGTCATGGGGGACAACCGCGATCGATCCTACGACTCACGGTTCTGGGGATTCGTCGACGAGGACGCGATCATCGGGAAGGCCCTGTTCATCTACTTCTCCCTGAACTGGGACACCGACCTGCGCTGGTACGAACTCTGGCGCTACCCGGACCTTGTGCGGTGGAACCGCATCGGAGACGTATTGCATTAACCCTGCCTCCCTTCCTGTTGACGAAGCGGCGCGGCGGCGGTATGATTTTGCATAACCTTTTAAGCTAACCCCGTGAGGTTAGCAAAGGATGAAAATGCGTGACAGCATCGGCAGACACCACCTCCCCGCTTGATCGGGGGGGTTTTTTTTTGCCCGCCGGAAATCCCTGCATTAACCGAAGGGGGCTAAAGACATGAAAAAAAGCGGCAAGAAGCTGATCCTGGACACCAAAGGTGTGGACCGGGTGCTCTCCCGCCTGACACACGAAATTCTGGAGAAGAACAAGGGTGCCGAGGAGATCGTCCTCGTCGGGATCTGCTCCGGGGGAGTTCCCCTGTCCCGGGTCATCCAGGGCAAGATCCAGTCGATCGAAGGGGTGGAGGTGCCCGCCGGGTACGTGGACATCACCCTGTACCGGGATGATCTGTCCCGGGCGGGATACCAGCCCAGGTTGAAAAGAACGGAGATTCCCTTCTCGATAGACGACAAGAAGGTCGTCCTCGTGGACGACGTCCTCTTCACGGGGCGGACGATCCGGGCGGCGATGGACGCGCTGATCGACTTCGGGCGCCCCAAGAACATCCAGCTCGCCGTCCTGATCGACCGGGGACACCGCGAACTGCCCATCCGGGCCGACTACGTCGGACGGAACGTCCCCACCGCGCGCGCGGAAACCGTCGAGGTCCTCGTCGGAGAGGAGACGGAAGAATGGAAGGTGGTGCTACGGGAGAGCGCCCCCGGGAAAGGAAAGTAACTCCGATGGAATGGCGGCGGAAACACGTACTCGGGCTGGCGGATTTCAGTGCGGAGGAGATCGAGTTCGTCATCGATACCGCCCGTTCGATGGAGGACGTGCTGACGAGGGACATCAAGAAGGTACCCGCCCTCCGGGGGAAGACGGTCGTCAACCTCTTCTTCGAGGCGAGCACCCGGACCCGGACTTCCTTCGAGATCGCGGGGAAGCGTCTTTCTGCGGACGTGGTGAATTTCAGTTCCGCGGTTTCGAGCGTTGCGAAGGGGGAGACACTGCTGGATACGGCGAAGAACATCAATGCGATGATGCCGAGCATCATCGTCATGCGCCATCCGGCATCCGGGGCCGCCCAGTTCCTGTCCCGTCACGTCTCCTGTTCGATCATCAACGCCGGAGACGGTTCGAACGAACACCCGACCCAAGGGCTTCTGGACCTGTACGCTGTAATTAAAGCAAAAGGTAAGGTAAAAGGGCTTAAAATATCTATAATAGGAGATATATTGCATAGCAGGGTAGTCCGGTCCAACCTCCATTCCCTCGGCCGGATGGGGGCGGACCTTTGGCTTTGCGGGCCGGGCACTCTCGTCCCGAGGGAAATGGGACGATCCGGGGCCACCGTGACGAACGACATCCGCGAGGCGGTTCGGGACGCCGATGTCGTGATGATGCTGCGGATTCAACTGGAACGGCAGAAAACCGCCTATTTCCCGTCCCTCCGGGAGTACGCCCGTAATTACGGACTGAATTCGGAGGTGTTCTCCCTGGCCAAGAAAGATGCCGTCATCATGCATCCGGGCCCGATCAACCGGGGAGTGGAACTGTCCGATACACTGGCCGACAGTTCACAATCGATCATCCTGAATCAGGTGGAGTCGGGCGTCGCCATCCGGATGGCGCTCCTTTATCTTCTTGCGGGAGGGCACAATGCTGCTCGTTAAGGGAGGGCGGGTGATCGACCCCGAGTCGGGAAGGGACGAAGTGGGAAGCCTCTTGATCGCGGACGGGAAGGTGGCGGATTTCCTTCCCGGGGGAGAGGCTCCGGGGACCTTCGACGGAACGGTGGTCGATGCAGCGGGGAAATGGGTGCTCCCGGGCCTGATCGACATGCACGTCCACCTGCGCGACCCTGGTTTCGAATGGAAGGAAGACATCCAGTCGGGAACGGCGGCGGCCGCCTCGGGGGGATTTACCTCCGTGGTCTGCATGGCGAACACCAGCCCGGTGAACGACCACCCGGAAGTGACACGGTACATCCGGGAGAAAGCGGCTTCCCTGGGGACGGCGAACGTATTCCCCGTGGCCGCCGTTACGCACGGGCAGAACGGCAAGGAGATGACCGACTTCTCGGAACTCTTCGAAGCCGGAGCGATCGCCTTCTCCGACGACGGGAGTCCGGTCCGGAGCGCACTGGTCCTGAGGCGAGCGCTCGAATATGCCAAAGCGTTCGACTTCCTGATCATGGAACACGCGGAAGACCACGAACTGTCCGAGGGAGGAGCCGCGAACGAGGGGTGGACCGCCCACCGCCTCGGGATCCCGGGCATCCCTTCGGCGGCCGAGGAGATCGCCATCGCACGGGATATTCTTCTGGCGCGTCTTACGGGAGGGCGCATACACATCCAGCATATCAGCACGAAGATGGGGGTCGACCTCCTTCGCATGGCCAAACGGGCGGGGCTTCGCGTAACGGGGGAAACCGCTCCGCACTACTTCACGCTGACCGACGCCGCGATCGAGGGATACAACACGCATGCGAAGATGAACCCTCCCCTGCGGGGGGAGGAGGACAGGATGGCGATCCTCGAGGGGATCGTGGACGGGACGATCGACGCCATCGCGAGCGACCACGCACCGCACGACGAGTACACGAAACGGTGCGAATTCATCGCCGCGTCCAACGGAATCATCGGACTCGAGACCGCTCTTCCCCTGTCGATGGCGCTCCTCGCGGGGGGAAGGGTCACACCGGCACGGCTCGTGGAGCTCCTGAGCACAACCCCCGCCCGCATTCTCGGGATCAAAGAGAAAGGAACCCTGCGCAAAGGCGCCGACGGCGACGTTACGATCGTAGACCCGGATGCGGAGTGGGAGTTCCGGGAGTCGGACGTCCGGTCGAAATCGCGCAACAGCCCGTTCTTCGGCTGGAAGATGAGGGGGCGGGCGGTTGCGGTCCTTTGTCGCGGGCGTGTCACGCACTCCCTTGGCGAAGGGGTTTCCCCGGATGCCTGAGCGGAATGCGATCCTCGCCCTTGCGGACGGTACCGTGTACCGCGGCGCCGCGTTCGGACACGTCGGCGAATGCGGGGGGGAGGTCGTCTTCAACACCGCAATGACCGGGTACCAGGAGGTGCTCACGGATCCTTCGTACAAGGGACAGATGGTGACGATGACCTACCCCGAAATCGGGAACACCGGGATCAACATGGACGACGTGGAGTCTTCCCGCCCCTGGGTGGAAGGCTTCATCGTGCGTGAGGCGTGGCGCCGTCCCTCGAACTGGCGCCACGTGGAGACCCTCGACGGATACCTCCGCCGCTATCACATCTGCGGGATCTCGGGCGTCGATACCCGCGCCCTGACGAGACGTCTGCGTGACGGGGGTTCCCAGATGGGCGTGCTCTCCTCCCTTGATCTGGATGAAAAGCGGCTCGTGAAAAAGGCGCTTGACCTCCCGCCGATCGTCGGTCGCGACCTCGTCCGGGAGGTCACTTCGAACCGCGAAGCCCGCTGGGAGACGGGGGACTGGGACCTCGGGAAGGGATACCTCCCCGCCTCCGCGTATCGATCCCGCTTCGGAAGACTCCCGAGGGTGGTGGCGATCGATTACGGGATCAAGCTGAACATCCTGAGGATGCTCGTGTCCCACGGCATGGAGGTGACGCAGGTTCCCTCGGAGACCACCGCCGCAGCGATCCTGGGACGGCAACCCGACGGCGTTTTTCTCTCCAACGGCCCCGGAGATCCCGAAGGCGTCCCTTATGCCGTCCACACCGTACGGGAACTCCTGGGAAAGGTGCCGATATTCGGGATCTGCCTCGGGCATCAGATCATGGGGCTTGCCCTCGGCGGGAAGACGTTCAAGCTTTCGTTCGGGCACCACGGGTGCAACCAGCCGGTGATGGATCTTTCGACCGGCAAGGTCGAGATCACGAGCCAGAACCACAATTTTTCGGTGGACGCCGCGTCCCTCGGGGACCGGGCCCGGATCACCCATCTCAACCTGAACGACAGGACGGTGGAGGGAATCAGCGTACCGTCGCTGCGATGTTTCTCGGTGCAGTACCACCCGGAGGCCTCCCCCGGTCCCCACGACTCCCGCTATCTGTTCACCCGTTTTTACCGATATCTCATCGGGGAAGGGGAACGGTAACCGGTGCCGAAGCGAACCGATCTCCGGAAAATCCTGCTCATCGGATCCGGCCCCATCATCATCGGGCAGGCATGCGAGTTCGATTACTCCGGGACCCAGGCGTGCAAGGCGCTCAAGGAGGAAGGGTTCACGGTAGTGCTGGTCAACAGCAACCCCGCGACCATCATGACCGACACCGATTTTGCCGACCGGACCTACATCGAACCGATAACCCCGGAGATGGTGGCGAAGATCATCGCCCGGGAGCGTCCCGACGCTTTGCTCCCCACGATCGGCGGGCAGACGGGACTGAACATTGCCGTCTCGCTCCACGAGATGGGAGTTCTCGAGAAGTACGGCGTGGAGCTCATCGGGGCCAACTTTGACGCCATACAGAAAGCCGAAGACCGGGACCGGTTCCGGAAGGCAATGGAGACGCTAGACCTCGTCGTCCCGCGCTCGGGCTACATCCGCTCCCTGGAAGAAGCGCTCGAGGTCATCCCGGAGATCGGATACCCGGCCATCATCCGTCCTTCCTTCACCCTCGGGGGTACGGGCGCCGGGGTAGCCTACAACCGGGAAGAATTCGAGGACGCCGTTCGCTGGGCCCTGGATGCCTCCCCGAAGCGTACCGTCCTCATCGAGCAGTCGGTGATCGGATGGAAGGAGTTCGAGCTCGAGGTGATGCGGGACCTGAAGGACAACGTGGTGATCATCTGCTCGATCGAGAACCTCGACCCGATGGGAATCCACACCGGTGACTCGATCACGGTCGCCCCGGCGCAGACGCTAACCGACAAGGAATACCAGCTGATGCGGAATGCCGCGATTCGCATCATCCGGGAAATCGGCGTGGACACGGGAGGAAGCAATATCCAGTTCGCCATCCACCCCGAAACGGGGGAGATGGTCGTCATCGAGATGAATCCCCGGGTCTCCCGGTCCTCCGCGCTTGCGTCGAAAGCCACCGGGTTCCCCATCGCGAAAATCGCCGCGAAGCTCGCGGTCGGCTACACCCTCGACGAAATCCCCAACGACATCACCCGGGAGACTCCGGCCTCCTTCGAGCCCACCATCGACTACGTGGTGACCAAGATCCCCCGGTTCACGTTCGAGAAGTTCCCCCAGACGGAGGACGTGCTCGGCACCCAGATGAAATCGGTGGGGGAGGTGATGGCAATCGGCCGGACCTTCAAGGAATCCCTGCAGAAAGCGATCCGCTCCCTCGAGACCGGCGTTTACGGGTTCGAGCCCGTTCTCCCCCCCGATTCCGTGGGACCCGATGTCCGCAGGAAAGCAATCTCGGAAAAGCTTCGCCGCCCCAATTCCCAGCGACTGCTCTACATCGGAGAGGCCATCCGGGCCGGCTTTCGAATCGAGGAGATCAACCAGATGACCGGGATCGACATCTGGTTCCTTGAGAACATACGGCAGATCATCGAGGAGGAGGAGACGCTTAAGGCCTGGGGAGGGCGTTTCCGCGCGCTTGAAGATGCCGCGGGGATTCCCCGCGAGGAGGCGGAGACGGTTCTGCGCGCAAAGTCGATGGGGTTCTCCGACAGAAGGCTCGGCAGGCTCTTCGGAATGAGCGAGGATTCTGTCCGCAGACTCCGTCTCCGGGCGGGCATCCGCCCCGGGTTCAAGAGGGTGGATACCTGCGGAGCGGAGTTCGAGGCGTACACCCCCTACTTCTATTCCTCGTACGACGAGGAGAATGAGGCAGTTCCCTCCTCCCGGAAGAAGGTGGTGATCCTCGGAGGTGGGCCGAACCGGATCGGGCAGGGGATCGAGTTCGACTACTGCTGCGTCCACGGCGTATTCGCCCTGAGGGAAGAGGGGTTCGAGGCGATCATGGTCAACTGCAACCCCGAAACTGTTTCGACCGACTACGATACTTCGGACAGGCTCTATTTCGAGCCGCTCACCAAGGAGGATGTACTCGCCATCATCGAGGAGGAGAAGCCCGAAGGCGTCATCGTCCAGTTCGGCGGACAGACGCCCCTGAAGCTCGCCGTTCCCCTCCAGAAGGAGGGGGTGCCGATTATCGGAACATCCCCCGACAGCATCGACCGGGCGGAGGACCGGGAACGGTTCAAGGAGCTCCTCGACCTGTTGGGCCTTCGCCAGCCTCCAAACGGGATCGCGCGCTCCGCCGAGGACGCGGAGATCATCGCAGGGCGGATCGGATATCCTGTTCTCCTCCGCCCGTCGTACGTCCTGGGAGGACGCGCCATGGAGATCGTGCACGACGAGGAGGGACTGCGGCAGTACCTCACGCACGCCGTCCAGGCGTCCGAGGAAAAGCCTGTGCTCATCGACAAGTTTCTCGAAGACGCCATCGAGATCGACGTCGACGCGATCGCCGACGGGCAGACCGTAGTCATAGGCGGGGTGATGGAGCACATCGAGGAAGCGGGGGTCCACTCGGGAGATTCCGCGTGCTCCCTTCCCCCCCATTCGATTTCCCCCGAGATCACGCAGGAGATCATCCGGCAGACCAAGGCCCTTGCGATGGAACTGGAAGTGGTGGGGCTGATGAACGTGCAGTTCGCCGTCAAGAAGGGGGAGATTTTCCTCCTCGAAGTAAATCCCCGCGCCTCCCGAACGATCCCCTTCGTAAGCAAGGCGATCGGGATCCCTCTGGCGAAACTGGCGGCCAAGGTCATGGTCGGCCGGAAGCTTGGCGACCTCGGTCTGACGGAATACATCGTTCCGGATCACGTAAGCGTCAAGGAGGCGGTGTTCCCCTTCATCAAGTTCCCGCATGTCGACACGATTCTCGGTCCCGAGATGAAATCGACGGGGGAGGTGATGGGGATCGACTACAAATTCGGGAGGGCATTCGCAAAATCCCAGATTGCCGCGGGAATGATGCTCCCGACCGGGGGAAAAGTGTTCCTCAGCGTCCGCGATGCCGACAAGGACGGGATGCTAATTCCCGCGCGGATGCTGCACGAGTGCGGATTCCGGGTCGCGGCCACAAGCGGCACCGCGGAATTCCTTGCCAGGAACGGGATCCCGGCCGAACCGATCCTGAAGATCAACGAGGGGCGGCCCCACGTCGCCGACCTCATCAAGAACGGGGAGATCGCCCTCGTCATCAACACGCCTCTGGGCGCGCAGTCGAAAGCCGATTCGTATTACATACGGCGGACCGCGCTCGTCTACAACATCCCGTATGTCACGACGCTTGCCGCGGCGAAGGCGGTGGCACACGCGATCTTCCACCTGATCGAGGAAGACCTCTCCGTCCGGAGTCTGCAGGAATACCACGGGCTCCGCGAGCGGCAGGCACGGGGCCGCGCACGAGGCGGCGGAACCGGACGCTAACGGGTGCCGGATACCCCCTCCATCCAGTACGTCAAGGGAGTGGGACCTCGGCTCGCCGAAAAACTTGCCGCCCGCGGCATCCGGACGCCGCATGACGCACTCTTCTTTTTCCCCAAAGCGTACGAGGACAGGAGACGCATCGTCCCCTTGCGGTCGGTACGGCCCGGCATGACCGTACCCGTGAAGGGGCAGATTCTGTCCGTGCGCGGGGGGGGAAGGGGATGGGGGGGCAGGCGCTTCCTCGAAGTGGTCATTTCCGACGGAACCGGCCGTCTTTCCGCCAAATGGTTCCAAGCACGGCCTTCGCTTGGGGAACGGTTTCCGGTTGGGGAGAGTATCGCCCTGTGCGGACCGGTTCGTCTCTTCCAGTTCCGGATGGAGATGCACCACCCCGAGATTCTCGCGGCCGGAGACGAGGAAGATCCCGTGAACATGGGACGGATCGTACCGGTATACCCCGCCATTGAGGGGATTCCGCCGCGGACGCTCCGAAAGATCCAGTGGGAGATCGTCCGGAAATACGCTTCTACGGAGCCGGAATTCCTCCCCCGGTGGATACTCGATGCCGCCGGCGTTCCTCCGGTGAACGAGTCGCTCCAGACGCTGCACTTTCCCCCTCCGGAAAAAGACGCGGAAACGCTTCTTTCCTTTTCCTCCCCCCCCCAGCAGCGTTTCATCTTCGGGGAGTTGTTTTTCATCCAGTGGACCCTGGCGATGCGCCGGTCCGGGGTGAGGAAGGAGGCGGCGGAGCCCTTGCCGTGGGACAGGGAGATCGTGACGGAGATCAAGAAACGGTTGCCTTTCCGGCTGACGGAGGCCCAGAGGCGGGTCCTGAACGAAATTCTCAAGGACATGTCCCTTCCCCATCCGATGCACCGTCTTCTGCAGGGAGACGTGGGGAGCGGGAAGACGATCGTGGCCTGGGTCGCTGCGATGGTTGCCTGGAGGAAGGGGGCCCAGACGGCGCTCATGGCCCCCACCGAGATCCTCGCGGAACAGCATTTCCGCCGTTTTACCGCCCTCTGCCGGGGCCTCCCCGTCCGGATCGTCCTGCTCACTTCCGCGCTTTCGGGGAAAAAGAGGGAAAGGGTGCGGGAGGAGATCCGGGAAGGGAAAGCGGACGTGGTGATCGGGACCCACGCCATCATCCAGGAGGGGGTCGAGTTCCGCGAGATGGCCCTGGGGATCATCGACGAGCAGCACCGGTTCGGCGTTCTTCAGCGGGCGGCCCTCCGGGGGAAGGGAAGGATGTCGCCCCACCTGCTCGTGATGACCGCAACCCCGATCCCCCGGACGCTGGCGATGACGCTGTACGGAGACTTGGAGGTCTCCGTCATCGACGAGCTGCCCCCCGGCAGGACCCCGGTGGAGACGAAGGTGGTGACGGAGGGGCAGAGGGGTAAGACCTGGGAGAGGGTGCGAAAGGATCTGGAGGAGGGAGGGCGTGCCTATATTGTCCTTCCCCTCGTCGAGGAGTCGGAAAAACTGACGCTGCGCGCCGCAAAGGCGACGTACGAACGCGTCCGGAAGACTTACCCGGGAACAGGGGTCGGGCTTCTGCACGGACGAATGAAGGCCGACGAGAAGGAGGCCGTGATGCGCCGGTTCCAGAAGGGGGAGGACCGGATCCTGGTCTCCACGACCGTCGTGGAAGTGGGCGTGGACATCCCGGAGGCCACCGTGATGATGGTGGAGCACGCGGAACGGTTCGGACTCTCGCAGCTCCACCAGCTCCGTGGGCGCGTGGGGAGGGGGAGCCGCCCCTCCGTCTGCTTCCTGATGGTCGGGGGAGAGCAGGGGGAGGACGCGACCGCGCGCCTCTCCGTGATGGAAAGGACGAACGACGGTTTCCGGATCGCCGAGGAGGACCTGAAGATTCGCGGCCCCGGGGATTTCGCCGGTGTGTGGCAATCGGGGATTCCCGACCTTGTTTTCTCCGACATTGTCCGGGACGCGCGGATCCTCACCCGGTCCCGGGAGATCGTGGACTCGCTTCTGGAAAAAGACCCGGACCTGTCCCTCCCCGAGCACGCGGGGCTGAAACGGTGGATGGAAAAAAAGTCCGCCATGACCGCCGCCCTGGATTAACGGCCCGGCGCAGCAAGCCGAAGAAGCGGGGGTGCAGTGAGGTCAAGCGCAGCCGTGCAGGTTCCCCGCACGGCGAGCCACGAACGGAGCCCCCCTCCGAGGCTGAGGAGCCGATCCGATAAGAGGACGGAATTACGGAATGCGGCACCCGGCCAGGAAACCCCCGTTCCCTGGCTCCCGAAATTGACTTACCCGGCCAGATTCATTAGCATATCTTGTTTACACTTCCCCAGGAGACCGCACATGGAGGAATTCCCACGGATCAAGCGTCTTCCCCCCTACGTTCTGGCCGTTGTGACCGATCTGAAGGCGAAAATGCGCAAGGAAGGGGAGGACATCATCGACCTCGGGATGGGAAATCCGGACCTCCCGACGCCGAAACATATCGTCGAC
>DATHRT010000247.1:0-5971 GCA_035464915.1 Candidatus Limnocylindria bacterium | reverse complement strand
CCCGAGGACCGGCGCAAGGAATTTCTGGCCAAGATCGAGGGGATCGTCACCTCGTTCGAGGGGGAAATCCTTAAGCAGGACGACTGGGGAATCCGGAAACTTGCCTACCATATCCGAAAGAAGCAAAATGCGTACTATACCTTCCTGATCTACTCCGGGAAGCAGGGCGTGGTCGAGGAGGTAGAACGCAACATCAAGATTTTCGATGGCGTGATGCGCCACATGACGTCCCGCGTGGATTTCGAGGTCAAGCCGGCTGCGACGGCACCGGTTCCGGAGGAAGCACCCTCCGGCGCGGAGAACGGCGGGGAGTCTCCCGAAACCTCCCTGCCCGCGGGCGAGACTCCCTCCGCGTAGGGGAAAGAGAGAAACAATGGTTGCCTTCAACCGTGTGATCCTTGCCGGGAACCTGGTCCGGGACCCGGAGATCCGGTATCTCCCATCCGGCCTGTCGGTGACAAGCTTTGCCATTGCGGTCAACTCCCGCTACCGCTCGAACAATGAGCTCAAGGAGGAAGTTTCCTTTTTCGACGTCGTCGTCTTCGGAAAACTGGGGGAAACCTGTGCGGAGTATCTTTCCAAAGGGCGGCCGGTGCTCGTGGAAGGCCGCCTGAGACAGCGGCGCTGGGAATCGGAAGGGACCAAGAGGAGCAAGATCGAGGTAGTGGCGGGGGCTGTCCAGTTCCTGGGAGGCGGGCCGAAGAGCGGGGAGGCTGCCGAAGGCGACCAGGGCGGGCAGTCGACCGACGCCCAGGAAGACGATATTCCGTTTTAACGAGAAACGATACCAGGAGGCGAAAGGAAAACGATGAGCACCCCGATGAAACCGAGGTCCGGCCCGGGAAGACCCGGAGGCGGACCGAGAAGGCGGTACGTCCGGAAGAAGTTCTGCCGGTTCTGCGCGGAGAAGGACCTCCGGATCGATTACAAGAACGTGTACTTGCTCAAGCACTTCATCTCCGAACGGGGCAAGATCGTCCCCCGAAGGATTTCGGGGACATGCGCGACCCACCAGCGCAAGCTGACGGTGGAGATCAAGAAGGCACGCATCGTGGCGCTGGTACCGTTCACGGCAACCCAGGTAAGGTAGGGGGGAACTGATGAAAGTGATCCTGCGGGAGGACATCGAAAACCTCGGGAGGGCCGGCGACATCGTCAAGGTCGCCGACGGGTACGGCCGAAACTATCTCATTCCGAAGCGTCTGGCCGTCCAGGCCGACTTGCGAAACGTTCGTGCGCTCGAGCACGACCGCCGGGTCATCGAGGCCCGTGCGAAAAAGACCCGCAGCAGCGCCGAGGAATTGGGCTCGAAGCTGTCCGCCCTCTCTCTCACCATCCCGGCCAAGGCGGGGGAGGAGGGGAAGCTCTTCGGGGCGGTCACGTCGCGCGACATCGCCGGGGCGCTCGAAAGGGCGGGGATAACGGTCGACCGAAAGCTGGTGCTTCTGGTCGAGCCGATCAAGCAGGTCGGGGAATACAAGGTGAAAGTGAAGGCGGGGACGGACATCGTTCCCGAGGTTTCCGTCAGCGTGGTGGCGGAATAGCGGGCATCCTCCGGGTAAGGAGGTCGACATTGAGCGGTCCGCGGGTTACGACGCACGGAGCGGCAGAAACTTCTCTCCTGAAGGTTCCTCCCCACAGTCTCGAGGCCGAACAGGCTGTGCTCGCCTCGGTCCTGCTGAACAACGACCTGATGAACGACGTGGTCGAGATCCTGCGCCCGGACGATTTCTACCAGGGCGCCCACAGGACGCTCTTTTCCACGATGGTGGATCTCTACGAACGAGGCCGTGCAATCGACCAGCTGACGCTTTCCGAGGCCCTCAGCGCCCGCGGTGTGGCAGGCGAAGTGGGGGGGCTGTCCTACCTCTCCGAACTCATCCACAATGTTCCCACCACCGCAAACGTCGCCGATTACGCACGGCTGGTCAAGGAGAGAGCGATTCTCCGGAAGATGATCGTCGTGGCCCAGCAGATCACGAATTCCGCGTTCCAGGGTGTGAACGAGGTCGACGACTTCCTCGACAAGACCGAGCAGGCGATCTTCTCGATCGCCGAGGAGAAAATCAAGCCCTCCTACTACTCGATGGCCGAGATGGGGAAGGAGGCGATGCGGGAGATCGAGAAGCTCTACGAGAAGAAGGAGCTGATCACCGGGGTCTCCTCCGGCTTCCGCGACCTGGACCGGCTGACGGCGGGGTTCCAGAAGTCCGACATGATTGTCGTCGCGGGCCGTCCCGGCATGGGAAAGACGGCCTTTTCCCTGAACGTCGCCCTCCATGCCGCTCTTCGCAACGGTTTGCCGGTCGCGATCTTCTCGCTGGAGATGAGCCGCCAGCAGCTCGCCCTGCGGATGATATGCTCGGAGGCAAGGGTCAATTTCCAGCGGCTGCGGACCGGGTACCTTGCCCAGGACGAGATCAACCGGATCGTCGCCTCCGTGGGAAGGCTCTCCGAGGCGCAGATCTACTGCGACGATTCCGGGGTGCTGAACGCCCTCGAGATGCGGGCGAAGGCGCGCCGCCTGAAAAAGGACAAGAACATCGGGATGGTCATCATCGACTACCTCCAGCTCATGCGGGGGGTAACGTCGCGGGGAAGCGCGGAGAACCGCGTGCAGGAGATCTCGGAGATCTCCCGCTCGCTCAAGGCCCTGGCGAAGGAGATCAACGTCCCGGTCATCGCCATCTCCCAGCTTAACCGCGGCCTGGAAAGACGCGACGACAAGCGGCCCCAGATGTCCGATCTTCGTGAATCAGGGGCGATCGAGCAGGACGCCGACCTGATCCTTTTCATCTACCGCGAGGAGATGTACAGCAAGGGGGAAATCCCCGATGACAAGAAGGGGGTCGCCGAGGTCATCATCGGGAAGCAGCGCAACGGCCCCATGGGCAAGGTCGATCTCACCTTCCTGAGCCAGTACACCCGTTTCGAGGACATGGCGAGGGACTACGAGTAGGTTCCCTGCTTCGTCCCCCGGAAGTCCGGACAGGCCGGGGGTCTACTTCGCGCGGCGGATGGAGTTCCCGGCGGGGAAGAAGGAGCTGTCGGGAGCGTAGAGGGTCCACCGCCCCTCGGCGGAGGAAAATCCCTTCTCGACGTACCTTGCCAATATCGACTTCGCGGTCCTCACGGCCTCCGGGAGGGGGTCCCCGGCCGCGAGTCGTGCGGCGATGCCCGCTGCAAGGGCGCATCCGGTTCCGTGGGGGTTGCGACGGGGAAACGTCCGCTCCGGCGGAAGCAGCGTGACCGTTCCGCCTTCGAAAAGGATGTCGACGCCGCGCTTCCCCGGCCAGGGGAAATGCCCTCCCTTCAGGACGACGGAGGCTCCCGTGGCGAGGGCGAGGTCCCGCCCGGCAGCGACGGCATCCTGGAACCCCCCGACGCTCCGTGCAAGGATCTTCTCGATCTCCGGGAGATTGGGCGTCAGGACCGTCGCCCGAGCCAGCAGGTTCCGATAGGCGGGCAGGGCGTTTCCCGCGAGAAGAGGCATGCCGGAGGAGGACCGGAGCACCGGATCCAGGACGACCGGCAATCCCCGGTGCCTTTTGAGGAAGCGGAGCAGGCCTTCCGCGGCCGCGCGGGTCCCGACCATCCCGATCTTGACCGCACGGAGGCGGAAACTTTCCGCGGCCCGGGAGAGCGACCGCTCCAGGGCAGTCCGCGGGAGGGGAACGATCCGGTCGAACGTGGCGGTGGTCTGGATCGCGAGGCAGGACGGTACGGCGACGGCGTACCCGCCCGCCGCGTGCACCGCCTTTGCGTCCATCAGAACGCCTGCCCCTCCGGTGGGGTCGAACCCCCCGAAGGCCAGGATCACCGGCGGCCTGTTTCCTCTTCCCATATCCGGAGGAACTCCCTGGCGCGCTCCCGGATAGCGGGGCCGCCGAACAGGTCCGAGATTACCGCGAACCCGGATGCGCCCGCACGGATAACCTCACGGACGTTCTGCCGGGTGATCCCGGAGATGGCGATGGCGGGGAGAGATACGGCCCCTGCCACCTCCGCGATGAGCTTCAGGCCTCGCGGTTCGAGCGCGTCGTTCTTGGTCATCGTCCGGAAGATCGCCCCCACGCCGATGTAGTATGCGCCTTCCTGACGGGCGGATGAATAACCGTCCCGTTTCCCGCTCATCGGGACTTCTTCTTTCGGGAAAGAAGGGAGAGGGACGACAATTTTTTCCGCAGGGTGTTCCGGTTGATTCCCAGGATCTGCGCGGCCTTCACCTGGTTCCCGCCGCTTGCTTCCATGACGATCTTGATGAGCGGCTTCTCCATCTGGCGGAGAAAGTAGCCGTGAAGATCATCCTCGCTCTCGATGGCATCCCCCAGGCGCCCCACGAACTCCCGGACCCGCTCCTCGATAACCTGCTCCAGCGGAGCGGTGGACAGGTCAATCGCGCCGTCCGCCTTGGCCAGCTCCCTCGCCACCTCTTCCCGCCGCAGGAGCTTTCCCGTGGAGAGAACGGCCAGCCTCTGGACGAAATTTTCCAGCTCCCGCACATTTCCTTTCCAGGTATGGGCCGTGATCACCTCCAGCGCCTCTTTCGAGAACGAGCGAGGTGGGCGGGAAAGTATCGTGCAGTACTTCTGCAGGAAAAAGTCGGCGAGAAGAGGGATGTCCTCCCGCCTTTCGGAAAGGGGGGGCACGCGGATCGGAAAGACGTTCAGCCGGTCGAAGAGGTCCTCACGGAATTTGCCGTCCGCGACCATCCGCCGCAGGTCCCGGTTGGTCGCCGCGATGATGCGCCCTCGGAACGGCCGGTTCCGGCTCGAACCCAGCCTCGGGAATTCCTTCTCCTGCAGCACGCGGAGAAGTTTTGCCTGGAGGTCGGTCGGGATGTCCCCGACCTCGTCAAGAAAAAGGGTCCCCCCCGAGGCGGCCTCCAGCTTCCCTTCCCGGGCGGTTTCCGCCCCGGTGAACGACCCCTTCTCGAAGCCGAACAACTCCGCCTCCTGCAGATCCTTCGGGATAGCGGAGGCGTTGACCGGCAGGAAGGGACCGTCGGGGGTTCCGAGCTCGTGGATGCAGCGGGCGACGAGCTCCTTCCCCACGCCGCGCTCGCCCAGCAGCAGGACGGTGGCGTCGGAGTCCGCCACTTTTCCCACGCCCAGGAATACGTCCAGGATGGCGCGGCTCCGCCCAACGATGCGGGCCGACTTCCACTCCTCGGGGTCTTCCGTCCGGAACGGACGCTCGCGGGAGGTCGCCTCGTTCGAGACTTCCCGCAGCAGGTTCTCGATATGGGCGATGTCGAACGGCTTGGTGATGAATTCCGAAGCCCCCGCGCGGGTGGAGCGGGCGGCGGCGTCCGGCCGGCGAACGGCCGTCATGATGAAGAACCGGGTCGGGGATTTTTTCGCCTGGATCTTCTCAAGGACCTCGATCCCTTCCATGGCGGGCATGCGGATGTCGATGAAGGCCGCGGCGTAGGTGTTCCGGGTCAGCAGGGAAAGCGCCTTTTCTCCATTCTCCGCCAGGTCCGGAGTGAACCCCATCCCTGCGACCGTCTTCTTCAGGACCCAGCGGATGCTCTCGTCGTCGTCGGCTATGAGGACTTTGTTCACGGGCCTTTTTTCTTTCCGGTGGAGACTGGAAGGGATATTGTAACCGTCGTTCCCTTTCCTCGCACCGATTTTATTTCCAGCTTCCCGCCGTATCGGGAGATCGACTGTCTTGCCATCACAAGGCCGAGTCCCGTCCCCTTCGCCTTCGTCGTGTAGAACGGCAAAAACGCTCTTCGGGCTTCTTCTTCCGACATCCCGGTGCCGTCGTCCGCGATGGAGATGTCCACAAAAGAGTGCATTTTTCCTCTCGTCCGCCCCCACCGGTAATTTACGTTCATCCGGGTGTGGATGCGCACGGTCCCCTTTCCCGGGATGGACTCCACGGCGTTCTTGAGAACGTTCACGATCGCCCGGAACACGGTGTCCGGGTGTCCGGACACGTCGGGGACGCTCGGATCGGCGAC
>DATHRT010000246.1:0-14842 GCA_035464915.1 Candidatus Limnocylindria bacterium | reverse complement strand
TCGGTGAGAATCTTGATCTTGAAAAGAATGTCCTGTCCGAGAATTTGGGTTGAAAACATATGCCGCCTCCTCTTGCGGCCCTCTGGAATGATCCGGGGGAAACGGGAGAGGAATACCCGCTTGTCGGCTCCGGTGCCTATCCCCCGAAGGTTGCTAACGATATTTTACGTCTCCCCAACCCCGTCGGAAAATGTGTACGTTCCCTGTTTGCGTCCGTTTGCGGTTCTTGGGTTCATTTTGTCCACCTTTGACCATGAACCGAATTTGTATGCTCCCTAAATCATTAACTTTGCTATACGGTCTTTCTATCGTTGAAAAACTTCCGGATTCTCTTTAAAATAAGGAACAATTTGGAGGGACTATGGCCGCCAAGCTGCTGCTCGCCGAGGACAGCCTCACCATCCAGAAGGTTTTCGAACTCGCTCTGAAGCAAACCGGGATCTCTCTCACCATGGTCGACAACGGGGTCGACGCGATCCGGCTTGCGAAGGAGATCTCCCCCGACCTCGTGGTCGCCGATGTGTCCCTCCCCGGGAAGGAGGGGTTCGAGGTGGCCGCCGAATTGGGGGCCCCCGAAACGGGCCATCCGGTCCCCGTGCTCCTCCTCGCCGGGACGCTCGCTCCCTTCAACGAGGAGAGGTTTCAGCGTTGCGGAGCGGCCGGGGTCCTGTTCAAGCCGTTCGAGTCCCAGGAGCTGATCGACAAGGTGGAAGGTCTGCTCCGGGACAAGAAAGAGCCTGCTCCAGCGGCCGAGGACATGGAAGAGGCCCCTTCTTCCGCGGAGGAACCCTGGGATTTCAGCGATGTTTTGAGCGAGATGGAGCAGGAAGCGGGGACGCTCTCCGGGACCCGGGCGGCGGGCGAGGAAGACCTGGCCGGAATGGCGGCCGCTTCCGTGGGAGGCGTCGAGAGCACCTTGTCCCTGGGGGATTTCGATGTGTCCCTCGAGGATATCGAGGGGGGGGCGGAAAAGGAGGCGATCCCCATGGAACCGGATGCGCCGGGGCAGGAAGAGTCGATCGGGCTAGACCCTTCCGAGGGGGAGAAGGAACAGATATTCCTGACGGAAGAGCACATCGGGGATGCCGAATTCGACGACTCGCCGCCCGCCGTTACCGATCTCACTCCGGCGATCGAGGAGGTCGAGGATCTGGAGGAGATCGAGGATCTGGAGGAGATCGATTTGCCGGAAGGAAAAGAGGTGTCCGAAGGCGAGGTTACCGAATTGGCTCCTCCGGAAGAGACGATGGTTCCCCCTCCCTCCGTTGCTCCGGGGACCGTATCCGCCGGTGAAGCGCCGGTGGATGTGCCCTCTCCCCCCCCCGCGGAACCTCTCCCCGGAGAAGCGGAATTCCGGGAGCTCTTCGCCGCAAGGGCGCAGGAGATCTTCGAAAAGGTTGCAGAGGAAACCGTGGAAAAGGTCATGTGGGAAATGATGGAGAACCTCACAAAGGAGTTCACCGAGAGGATCCGGGAGTCCGTGGAGGCCGTGGCGTGGGAGGTTGTTCCGGCCACCACGGAAGCGCTCATCCGGGAGGAGATCGCCCGGATACGCGAGCAAGCCGAGAAGGAATCCTCCTGAAGTCACCCCGCCGGCAGGCGAACCCCTCCTGCACGGGAAAATCGCTCGGGTGAAGGCCGGTGCGTCTTCGGCCGTCCCGCGAATCATTCGGATATTGAGGCGAGCTCGCATGGAAGCCAGGGACCAGGAGAAATCGTACGACCCGGCAGTTGCCGAGTCGAAGTGGTACGCTTACTGGGAAGAGCTGTTCCTCTTTCGTGCGGATCCCACCCGTCCGGGCGATTCCTACTGTATCGTCATCCCGCCCCCCAACGTCACCGGCTCCCTTCACATGGGGCATGCACTCAACGTGACTCTCCAAGACGTCCTGATCCGATACCACCGGATGCTGGGAAAAAACGCACTCTGGCTCCCGGGAACCGACCACGCGGGAATCGCCACGCAAAACGTTGTCGAGCGCCTGCTCGCGAGCGAGGGGGTAGACAGGCAGTCGCTGGGAAGGGAAAAATTCGAGGAACGGGTCTGGAAGTGGAAGGAGGAAAGCGGCGGGGCCATCCTGAACCAGCTCAAGCGGCTGGGTGCGGCATGCGACTGGAGCCGGGAGCGGTTCACGATGGACGAAGGGCTGTCCCGCGCGGTACGGGAAGCATTCGTTTTGCTTCACCGCAAGGGATTTGTCTATCGTGGGCGTTACATCATCAACTGGTGCCCCCGGTGCCACACGGCGCTCTCCGACCTCGAAGTCGCGCACGTGGAGACCAAAGGGGGCCTGTATTACATCCGGTATCCCGAGCTATCGGGGAGGCGAAACGTGGTGGTGGCCACGACCCGCCCCGAAACGATGCTGGGGGACACCGCGGTTGCCGTGCACCCGAAGGACGAGCGATACGCGGGCAGGATCGGCGTGACGTTGCGTCTGCCCCTCATGAACCGCCCCATCCCCCTGCTTTCCGACGAGATGGTGGACCCCGCATTCGGAACCGGCGCCGTGAAGATCACGCCCGCCCATGACCCGAACGACTTCGAGGTGGCCAAACGACATGATCTGCCCGCCGTGCGGGTGATCGACGATGCGGGAAGAATGACGGGCGAGGCCGGGTCGTTCGCAGGGATGGACCGGTTTGCCTGCCGCGAGGCGGTTCTCGAAAGCCTCCGAAAAGAAGGATTCCTCGTCAAGGAGGAGCAGTACCTCCACAACGTAGGCCATTGCTACCGGTGCAAGACGGTGGTCGAACCCACCGAAAGCATCCAGTGGTTCGTGAAGACGAAACCCCTTGCCGAACCCGCGATCCGGGCCGTTCAGTCGGGAGAGACCCGGATCATCCCCCCGAACTGGGAGCGGACCTATTTCGACTGGATGGAGAACATCCGGGACTGGTGCATCTCCCGCCAGATCTGGTGGGGGCACCGGATTCCCGCCTACCACTGTTCCGCCTGCGGGCTGACGATGGTGGAGGTCGACGCGCCGGACCGGTGCTCTTCCTGCGGATCGGACAACCTTCGCCGGGAGGAGGATGTGCTGGACACGTGGTTCTCCTCCGCGCTGTGGCCCTTCTCGACGCTGGGCTGGCCGGACCGGACCGAGGATCTTTCCCGGTATTACCCCACCTCCGCGCTCGTCACGGGATTCGACATCCTCTTTTTCTGGGTGGCAAGGATGATGATGATGGGGATCGAGTTCACGGGGAGGGCTCCCTTCCGCGACGTGGTGATCCATGCGCTCGTTCGGGATCCGAAAGGGGAGAAAATGAGCAAGACCCGCGGCAACGTCATCGATCCGCTCGATCTGATGGAGCGGTTCGGAACCGATGCCTTCCGGTTCACGCTCCTTGCGCTCGCCGCCCAGGGACGTGACATCCGGATGTCCGATGAACGCCTCGAAGGGTACCGGAACTTCATGAACAAGATCTTCCAGGCGGGCCGGTTCGTCCGGATGCACGCGGACGACAGCACCCCGAGAGGCCTCCCTATGAAGCTGTCCGTCGTGGACCGCTGGATCCTGTCCCGCCTGCAGCGGGTGATCGACGAGATCCGGAAAGGAATCGAGGAGTACCGATTCAACGAGGCGAGTTCGGCGTTCTACCAGTTCACCTGGCACGAGTTCTGCGATTGGTACCTGGAGATGATCAAGCCCTCGCTTCAGCCGGATGCGCCCGCGGAGACGCGGGAGCGTCAGCGCGCCGTGCTGCTGTACGTGTTCGAGGCGATTCTCAGGCTTTCCCATCCCTTCCTGCCGTTTCTCACGGAGGAGATCTGGCATTCGCTGCCGGGAGAGCGGGGAAGCATCTTGACGGAAGTGTACCCGGTGGCCGACCCGGACCGGACCGACGTCGATGTCGAGGAGGACATGGGGCATCTCATGGAGATCATTCGCGCCGTCCGGAACATGCGAAGCGAGCTGCACGTGCCTCCTGCGAAACGGGTGGAGATCCGCCTGAAGGGGCAGCCGGAGGATCTTGCGTTCCTGCGCGATCACGAGGAGATCATCCTTCGGCTGGCACGGGCCGGAAAGGTGGTGCACAGGGAGCCCGAATACATCCCGGTCGAGGATGCCACAGCCGTGGTGAACGACATCGAGGTGTGCCTGCCCCTGGCCGGTCTCATCGATTTCCGAAAGGAAGCCTCGCGTCTCGGTAAGGAGATCGACAAGGCCAACGCGGAGCACTCCGTCGTGTGCGCGAAGCTGGGGAACGAAAAATTCCTGGCGAACGCCCCCGGGGACATCGTCGAAGCGCACCGGATCCGCAAGGGGGACCTCGAGCTGAAGCTCGACAGCCTTTCCCGGAACCTTGCCCTGCTGAACCGATACCTGTCGTGATCTCACGGCTTGAATACGAGGGTCTTGTCGGCGCTGCGCTGCGGGAAGACGCGCCGTTTGGCGACCCCTTCGGTTCCTCCTTCTCCGGGCAGGCCCGCGGCTCGTTCGTCGCCGGGGCCAAGGGAGTCTTCTGCGGCGGTATGGTGGCGGTCGAGGTGTTCCGCCAGGTCGACCCGCAGGTCGCGGCGACGTTCCTCCGGGAAGGAACCCGGGTGTCCCGGGGGATGAAGGTGGGGGGAGCCGAGGGGACGGCGTCGTCGCTTCTCCGCGGGGAACGGGTCGCCTTGAATTTCCTCCAGCGGCTCTCCGGCGTCGCCTCGACGACAGCAGCCTACGTCGAACGGGTGGCCCCGCACGGTACCCGCATCCTGGACACACGAAAAACCACCCCGCTGCTCAGGGCATTGGAAAAGTACGCGGTGCGGGTCGGCGGCGGGCACAACCACCGGTTTTCCTTGTCGGACGGCGTGCTCATCAAGGAGAACGCCGTTCGGGCGGCAGGCAGCATCACCATGGCCGTGACGACGGCCCGGAAGGCGGTGCACCATCTCGCCCGGGTGGAGGTGGAGGTGGAGAGTCTTGGCCAGGCGGAAGAGGCGGTCGACGCCGGTGCGACCGCACTGCTTCTCGACAACATGACTCCCGAGGAGGTACGGGAGGCGGTGGACCGCTACGGGGAGAAGATTCTCCTCGAAGCGTCCGGGGGCATTCACCTGGGGAACGTGGGGGAATACGCACGGGCCGGCGTATCGGCGATTTCGATCGGAGCCCTTACGCACTCCGCCCCGGCGCTTGACATCTCCTTCGAGATCGATCCGTGAAACGGATCCGCTCCGGAATCCTCGTCTCGGGCATCCTTTCCGCGATCCTATTTTCGCCCGCCGGCGCGCAGGAGAAAGAGACGGGGGGATACCGGCTGTACGAGGCCACGGCGGCAACGGTGAACGGGGAAGTCCTTTTTCTTTCCGACGTCGTTAGGGAGTCGTGTCTCCGGGCGTGCGGTGCCTTCCCGGGGGACGAGATGGTCGTGTTGTCCCTCCCCGAGGCCCGGGACAGGCTGATTGCGGACATCCTCGTCAGGCAGGAGGAGGAAAAGCTGGCGCTGGGGACGGTCGACAACACAGCATTGCAGAAAGCGGTCGCCGGGGCATCGGCCGCCATGGCATCATGTCCCTTCCCCTGCGCGAAGGAGGTCTCCGGTGAGCAGGTCCGGGATTACGCCGCGAGAAGACTTTTGGTCCGGGAATTCCTCCGGAAGCGCGTTTCGGCGTTCGTCGACGTGAAAGAGGAAGAAGTGGAGAGGGAGGTCAAGCGCCGGGCCTCGCGGTCGGGAGTGCGCCCCGAGGATGTTCCGAGGGAGGCGGTGAGGAAGGAACTCCTCGAAGAGAGTTCGGCAAGGGAGATCCGAAACTGGTTCGACCGGGCGACATCGAAATCGAGGGTTCTGCTTTCCCCCCTGGAGGAGAGATGAACACGGACAGGTATGCCCTGACGGTCCGGTCCTCGTTTTCCGCGGCCCACAGGCTGCCAGAATACGAGGGAAACTGCGAGAGGCTCCACGGGCACAACTGGCAGGTAGAGATCACCGTGGAGTCGGGGGAACTCGATTCCCGGGGGATGGCTCTTGACTTTCGGGTGATGAAGACCGCCCTGGGCGAAATCCTCTCGCGGATGGACCACAAGTACCTCAACGAGGTTCCGCCGTTTCACGACCAGAACCCGTCGTCGGAGAACATCGCGCGCTACATCTTTGACGAGATCGATGGGAAAATCCCGCCTCCGGTTCGGTTGTCCCGGGTTACCGTGTGGGAATCCGACGATGCATGGGCCGAGTACTCGCGCCCACGCCGGTAGCCTCCTACGTTTTTACCGACTCGTTCAACCCCTTGAGCAGCGTTTCGAGGTCGATCTTGTGGACTTTCGCCCCGTGCGCGAGGTCCTCGTACCGGGAGAGTTCGCAGGTGGCGCAGTCGATCCCGAACCTCTCGAACACGGCGACCGTCTGGGGATATTTCCGGAGGACGTCTTCGATCTTCATTTCCTTGTGGATCATGGCGGCCCTCCCGGCGGGAATGCCCTGATTTTACCACAGGTGGAGGATCATTCGAGGTCGAGGAACCGCAGGGGGGGAGCGGCCGGAATCCGACCGATTTTCACGGCGAGCCGGAAGAACCGTTCAAGCCCTTCGATCTCCGCGGAGAGATCGTAGGACAGGTTTCGCCAGTACTCCGAAAGAAAATTCCGGGGAATCCACTCCGGGCCGATAAAGCAATTGTCTTTCCGATCCATTTCCTCCCGGGCGATCATCTTTGCCGAGACCAGCGTGCGGGCGAATCGGCGCAGGTGTTCCCCCCGTTCCCGAAGAGCGTTCCGGGAGACAATCCAGAGGGCGAAAACGAACGGCGCTCCCGTCTCCCGGTTCCACCACTCCCCGAGGTCGGTGACGTGGGCTGCCGCCCCGGAAAGGCTCCCCCGGATCGCATCGTCGCCGATGGCAAGATACGCCGGGTACCGGAGGAGCGCCTCGCCGGCGGAAAGGGAGGTTCGGACCAGCCGGTTCCTCTTGCCGAGGAATTCCCGCAGGAGGATCTCCAGAAGAAGGATCGAGGTGTCCGAGTTGTTCGTGACGGCGATCGGATCCCCGGGGAGATCGCTCACCGGGCGGTGGGAGAACAGGAGAACGCTCATGACCTTCGACCGGGAGGAAATCGATATGTCGGGACAAAGCAGATACTGCTCGGGGAATTTTCCGTACTCGATCGAGGAAGACGGGGAGATATCGAGCTTCTCCCCGCGCAGCATCCGGTTAAGCTCGGACGGATGCCCCGAAACGAACCTGACGTGCTCCACCGGAAAGCGCGTTTCGAGCGCGCGGAAGATCGGCAGGAGGTTCAGGAAGGGGATTCTCCCCACGCGAATCATCGGCTCCGCCTTCATTCGTACCGCAACGCCTCGATCGGGCTTTTCCTCGCCTCGAATACATCGACGGGGATCTCGGAACGGGAGCGGAGAACGAGAACGGCAACCGCCGCAACCAGGAGTACGTCGCCTGCGTCGATGATCTTCCCCTGCCTCAACGGACGGTGATCCCTTCCTTTTCGAGGATCGTCCCGACGGAGCGCCACAGCCGGGTACGGGAAACGTGCGCGTCCGTCCTCGCCGTCACCTCGGCGAGGAGGGACTGGGCGTAGTCCTGCTGGAACTCGAGAACCTGCGTCGTCGTCGAGGCCCCGAGGGCGAGCCTGCGTTCCTCTGCCTCCAGTTTTCCCCGTGCCGCGGCGACGGAGGCGGCGGCCGCCTCGACGCGCGCCAGCGAGGAGGCAAGATCCCGGCGGGCTCTGCGCACCTCCGCGCGTATCCGCGCTCGGAGGCTCTCCTCCCGAAGGCGTTGCTGGGCAAGGGCGCTGCGCGCGCGGGCCCACTCGGCCTTCTCCCGGGCAAATTTCCAGGGGGTCTCGGTCGACAGGCCGATGAACCAGTTGTAGTACTTCCCCGAGAACATTTCCCCGAGACTGTCTCCGTAGCTCCCTTCGAACTCGGTTCCTCCGCCGGAGAAGAACGGGTTGGGATACGGTGATCCGGCAAGGCCGGAAAGGCCCGCCGAAGCGGTTACCGAAAGGTCGGGCAAGGTCCCGTTGCGGGCGACTGCCTCCTGGATCTCCGTCTGGTGCGTCCTGGCGGAGAGGGCCGCAACCTCGGGCCGCCGCCGGAGAGCCTCCTCGAAGGTGTCGTCGAGGCCCGGGGGAGACGGGAGCTCCGGGGGCGGGACTGGGACCAGTCGCTCATCCCAGTTTTCGTCGGACCGCAGTCCGAGAACGTTCTTCAGGTCGTCCTCCGCGTTTCGCTCCGCCGCCTCGGCTCGGAGAAGCTCCTCCTTCCGGGAAGCCACCGCGGCTTCCGGGGACAGCCGGTCCACCGGAGCGGATAGGCCTGCCTCGATTCGCGCACCGGTCTGTTCGAGCAGTTGCACGGCGAGGGAGAGGGCGGTCCTTCTTACCTCGACTCCCCGGGAGGCCGCGTGGAACGCGAGGAACGAAGTTCTCGCCCCTGCGATGACATCCATCACCATCGCCAGCCAGTCCCCGGTGACCGCCTCCGCTCCGGCGCGGGCGATCGCAAGGGGCGCTTCGGTGACCAGCTTTCCGGATCCCTTCAGGAGCGGGTGATGGGCAGAGAGTGTCAGGGCAGTCGTGTACTCGGGGTTGAACAAGGAGAGGGCGGTGGCCGCCTCCAGTCGCTGGTTCTCGAAGGAAAGGGAAAGCCTGGTCCCGGATCGAAGCAGTTCCGAGACATTCGCGTCGAACTTCCAGGCCCTCTGGTCGATGGTACTGGTTCCGGCGATCGAGGAGCCGGTCGGCCCAATGGATTGGGAAACGGAAAGATCCCCCGAGAACCTCGGAAGGAAAGCCGCCTCCTCCAGGGGAACGCCCAGTTCCGCCGACTCCCGCTCGGACAGGGAAACGGCTATATCGATGTTGTCGCGCAGGGCCGCTTCCACGCACTCTCTCATCGTGATCTCCCGGGGAGGGGTCCCGACTCCGGGATCGGGAAACGCGGGTACGGCAGACACGAGAAGGAGGAGGGCGGGGAAAAACGGGGGAATTTTCATCGCTGTCCTTTTCTGGATTTTCCCGTCGATAGTGTACCATGGTGTACCGACCTCTAGGATGACAGGGGAGGTCGACCCTGTCGAGCGGACTCCTTGACGTAAGAGTGTGAAATTCCAATAATGAGGGGGCAGATTTCCCAGGAGGGTGCCGGATGGACGCGAAGCCGCTGAAGAAACTCATGCCCGAGAATGCCGCAGCGAAAGCTGCCGCGGAGCTTGACGCCCTCGTCGCCTTCCTTGCCGATTACCTTTCCCCCCGCGTGTAGCCTAAGGGTGCGCATCGTTTCGGGGAATTGGCGGGGCAGGCGGCTTCGCACCCCACGGGGGCAGGCGGTTCGGCCAACGGCCGATCGCGTCCGGGAAGCGATCTTCGATATCCTGGGGGGGGAGACGGAGGGGGCACGGGTGCTGGACCTTTTCGCCGGGACCGGGGCGCTCGGGCTGGAGGCTCTTTCACGCGGGGCCTCCTCGGCGGTATTGGTGGAATCGGATCCCCGTATCTTCGCGGTATTGCGGCGCAACGTCCTGGACCTGGGGGCGGTCGCGGCGGAGACCCTCCCGATGGATTGCCGGGCCGCTCTTCGTGTCCTGCGGGGGCGGGGCAGCCGGTTCGACCTCGTTTTCCTGGATCCCCCGTACGGGAAAGGGATCGCGGAACGCGCGGCGGGCGATCTTGCGGGCGCAGGTCTCCTGGAACTTGGAGGAACGGTAGTGGTGGAAGAGGCTGCACGGACTGCGGTTTCGCTCTTCCCGGCCGCGTGGGAACAAACCGGGGACAGACGGTACGGGAACACGAGGGTGATAATTTTCACCGTGGGAAAGGAGCCAGTATGAAAACGATCGCGGTGTACCCCGGGTCGTTCGACCCTCCGACGGTCGGCCACCTCGACATCATTGAGAGATCGTCACGGGTCTTCTCCCGGGTGATCGTATCCGTGGCGAAGAACCTCCAGAAAGACACGATGTTCACACCGGCCGAGAGGGTGTCCATGCTTCGGAAGCTCACCCGGTCTTTTCCCAACGTGGAAGTCGACTCCTTCCGGGGGCTCCTCGTGGAATACGTTAGGGTAGTGGATGCCCACGTCGTGGTGAGAGGCCTTCGGGCCATCTCGGACTTCGAGTACGAGTTCCAGATGGCGCACATGAACAAGAAACTCTCCCCCGAGATCGACACGGTTTTCATGATGACCGGAGAGCGATATTCCTATATCAGCTCCCAGATCGCCAAGGAGATCGCTCGATTCGGAGGAAAGATCGACGACCTGGTCCCGCCGCTTGTCAGGAACATGGTCTTCCGGAAACTCGGAAGGAAGAAATAATCCAACAATCCCCGATCCGCGGGTAAAGGAGCGCATCTCGATGAAACTCGCACGAAGAGTCTCCCATATTCAGCCATCCCCCACGCTGGCCATTACGAGCAAGGCAAAGGCCATGAAGGCGGAAGGAATCGACGTCGTGGGGTTCGGGGCCGGCGAACCGGACTTCGACACCCCGGAACACATCAAGGCGGTGGCCAAGAAGGCCCTGGACGACGGCTACACGAAATATACTCCGGTGCCCGGAACCCCCGAGCTCAAGGATGCCGTCATCGCGAAATTCCGGCGCGACAATGGCCTGGAGTACAAGAGGGAGAACATCATCGTCTCCGTGGGGGCGAAGCACTCCATCTATAACGTCGCCCAGGCGTTTTTCGAGGAAGGGGACGAGGTCGTCATCCCCGCCCCCTACTGGGTCTCCTACCCCGACATCGTCCTGCTGGCCGGTGCCACCCCGGTGATCGTCGACACGAAGGAGGAAACGGGATTCAAGCTGACGCCTCGACAGCTCGACCAGGCGATCACGCCCCGGACGAAGTGCGTTGTCCTGAACAGCCCCTCCAACCCCACCGGGGCGGCATACACGGGGGAGGAGCTGAAACGGATCGCGGATGTCATCGTACGGCGCGACGTGACGGTACTGTCCGACGACATCTACGAAAAGCTCGTCTACGACGGGTTTCGGTTCGTCAGCATCGCCTCTTTCGGGGAAGAGATCAGGAAACGGACGATCGTCGTCAACGGGCTGTCCAAGGCCTACTCGATGACCGGCTGGAGAATCGGGTATGTCGCTGCCGACAAGGATCTTGTCGCGGCGATGAACAACATCCAGAGCCAGAGCACCAGCAACCCGGTATCCTTCTGCGACAAGGCCGCCATCGAGGCGCTCAACGGGCCGCAGGATTTCATGAGGGAGTGGGGGGCCGAATTCGACAGGCGGCGACGCCTCATCGTGGAGAGGCTCAACAAAATTCCCGGTGTTTCCTGCCTCCTCCCGCAGGGGGCGTTCTACGTCTTCCCGAACTTCTCGAAGGTGTACGGGAAGAAGACCCCGTCGGGCAGGGTGATCGAAGGTTCCGCCGCTCTCGCCGCCTATCTTCTGGAGGACCATCGGGTGGCGTCCGTCCCGGGGGTGGCATTCGGAGCCGAGGAATGCCAGAGACTCTCGTACGCGACGTCGATGAAGAACATCGAAAAGGGGATCGACCGGATCGAGCAGGCCGTCAAGGCCCTCCAATAGGGGACGGTCCTGGGGGAGGACCTATTAAAACTGCAACGGGATCTCGGTTCACGACATGGGGTGGATAAGTGGAAAAGGGATGACAGGACCGTCCCCGTTTTCCGGGGCAGGACCTGGTAAAACTGCAACGGGACCGCGGTTCACGACGGAGGGATGATAAGCAGATAAGGGATGACAGGACCGTCCCCGTTTTCCGGGACAGGACCTTCCCCGTTTCGGTGGAGGCGCCCCTACAGGGGTCTTTTCCCCGTTCTGCGGAAACGGAAGTAGTCGGCCAGAATGTTCGCGTGGTCGAACGCGAGGGGGGCAGGCAGATCCTGCTCCCCGAACAGGCGGGCCTCGGCAGCGTCATCCCCCCCCGATGGCGTTCCCTCCGCAGTAGCGAGGTACACGGTGGAGATCGTATGGCGGCGGGAATCCCGCGCCGGGTCGGAATATACGCCGAATAGGGCGGTGAGGGTCACGGATAGCCCTGTTTCCTCCCGCGCCTCCCGCAATGCGGCATCCTCCGCCCTTTCCCCCCGGTCGATGAATCCTCCGGGGATGGCCCATCCCGCCGGAGGGTGCTTCCTCCGTATGAGGACGATCTTCCGACCGACCTCGATGATGACGTCCACGGTAGGAACGGGTCCACGGATCACCACTTCCTCCTGTTGTGTTATAAAGTTTATATGAATTTCGCGAGTCCCGCCGCCATATTCGTCTCCTCCTTCCTCATCGCTCTTTCGGGGGCCTTGATGCCGGGTCCGCTCCTTGCCGTGACCGTCCGGGACACGACCCGGCGGGGGTTCGTGGCGGCGCCTCTTCTCGTTCTCGGGCACGGGATCCTCGAAGCCGGACTCCTCGCCCTCATCCTGCTCGGGCTGGCGGAATGGGTGAGGGGGGACGTTGCGACGACGGTGATCGCGCTGGCCGGGGGGGCGATGCTGTTCTGGATGGCAGTGGGAATGGCGCGCGAAGTCGGTACGCTTCGGCTCGAGATCTGCGGGAAGGAGACGGGATCCGAACCGCCGGGAGGGGGAAACGGCCGCCGGGAGGGCGTATTCCGCCCGGTCCTTTCGGGCGTCGTGGCATCGATTTCGAACCCCTATTGGACGATCTGGTGGGCCACCATCGGCCTGGGATATCTTGTCATCTCCCGGGAGCTCGGCGCTGCGGGGATCGCCCTGTTCTTCGCCGGGCACATCCTCGCCGACGCGGTCTGGTACCTTTTCATCGGCTTTGCCGTCTCCGCGGGGAGAAAGCGGTTCACTGATAACGTCTACCGTTGGATCGTGGGTTCCTGCGCCCTGTTCCTTTTCTTCTTTGCGGTCTCATTCGGGTATTTCGGAATGACCATGCTCTTCCGTTTGCTGTGATCCGCATGTCACGGCGAGGAGGCCTGTCGGGATGAAGGGAGTCGTAATGGCGGGCGGGTTCGGGACGAGACTGCGCCCGATCACCGAAAAGCTGCCCAAGCCGATGGCGTACGTGGCCAACCGGCCGATGATGGAGCACGTGGTGCGGCTCCTCAAGCGCGCCGGGATCGTCGACCTGGAAGTCCTCCTGTATTTCTACCCCGAGAAAATCACCTCCTATTTCGGTGACGGGTCTCCCTGGGGCGTCAAGATCCACTATATGGGTGCGGAGGCCGATTACGGGACGGCGGGAGCCGTCAAGCACGCCGAGTCGCGGATCGACGGCACCTTCCTGGTCATCAGCGCCGACATCATCACCGATATCGACCTCTCCCGGGCGATCGAATTCCACCGGGAGCGGAAAGCCGCCGCCACGATCGTGCTCACCCGGGTCACCAACCCGCTCCAGTACGGAATCGTGATCACGGAGGAGGACGGACGGATCGTCCGGTTCCTCGAAAAGCCGTCGTGGGGGGAAGTCTTCTCCGATACGGTAAACACCGGCATCTACATCCTGGAGCCGGAGGTGCTCTCCCTCATCCCCCCCGAGAAGAGCTTCGACTGGAGCAAGAACGTCTTCCCGGAGATGCTGTCGCGGGGGGACCGGCTCCTGGGGTACGTCGCGGAAGGGTACTGGAAGGACGTCGGGAACCTGGATGAATACCTGAACGTCCATCTGGACATCCTCTCCGGCCAGGCGGGGATCGAATTCGAGGGGAAGAAGGCGGGAACCGGGAACGTGTGGATCGGTGAGAATTCCCGGGTCGACTTCACCTCCGACCTGCAAAACGTCGTGATCGGGAGGGATTGCGTCGTGGAGGGCGGCGTCTCCGCGGAGAACGTGGTGCTCGGCGACGGGTGCGTCGTCGAGGAAGGGGCGGTGCTCCAGTCTTCGGTCGTGTGGCCCCGGACGATGATTCACAAAGGGGTGCGGATGCTCGAGAACATCATCGGCTCGGACTGCGTGATCAGGGGGCGTGCGTTTCTGGCCGAGCGGGCGGTAATCAGCGATCATTGCGTCATCGGAACCGAGGCGGTGGTCAAGGCGAACGTCAAGGTGTGGCCGCACAAGCAGGTGGAGGACGGCGCGGTTCTTTCCTCCTCCCTCGTGTGGGCCGAGAAGTGGGCCCGTTCCCTGTTCAGCGCCTATGGAATCAACGGGCTGGCCAACCACGAGATCACCCCCGAATTCGCAGCCAAGGTAGGGGCGGCGTTCGCGGCGAGCTTCGGGAAAAAGGTCGTACTCTCCACGAGCCGGGACAGCCACAAGACGTCCCGGATGATCAACCGGGCCATCATGACAGGGATGCTGTCGGTGGGAGTGGACGTTCACGACTACGGTGTCACGCCGCTGCCCGTCGTCCGGTACCTCGCCCGCAGCCACCGGGAGGAGAAGGGGGGAGTCCACGCGAGGAAGAGCCCGTTCGACCCGTCCTTCATCGACCTGAAATTCTTCGACGACAACGGGATGAACCTCCCCGTGAGCATGGAGCGAAGCATCGAACTTCTTTTTTTCCGGGAGGATTTCGTTCGTGCGGACAGCGAGGAGACGGGGGAAATCTCCTTCCCCGTGGGGGGATTCGACACCTACGTCGACGGCTTCCTCAAGGCGATCGATGTGAAGCAGGTCCAGAAGCGGGGATTCAACATCGTGCTCGATCACTCCCACGGTGCCTCGGCCCTGCTCTTTCCTCGGATTCTCGGACGCCTGGGCGTCGAGGCGGTCGCACTGAACGCCAACCTCGACGCGGCGAAGATCACGAAGACGGAGGAAGAATTCCAGAAGGGGCTTACCCACCTGACGGCCATCTCCCGGTCCCTTTCCGCGGATTTCGGTGTCATGATCGACACCGGCGGGGAGAAGATCTTCATCGTCGACGAGAAGGGGGACGTCCTCCCGGACTGGGTCGCCCTCCAGGTGATCTGTCTCCTCACCTGCC
>DATHRT010000245.1:0-27230 GCA_035464915.1 Candidatus Limnocylindria bacterium | reverse complement strand
CATCGCAGCGGCCTTCTCCTTCCTCTTGATGATGTTCAACGTGCCCCTTCCCGGGGGAAGTACGGGGCATGCGGTGGGGGCCGTCCTGATCGCGATTGCCGTGGGCCCCTGGGGAGCAATGCTGTCCATCAGCATCGCTCTCGCCATCCAGGCGCTTCTCTTCGGCGACGGGGGGGTGACGGCGATCGGCGCGAACTGCCTGAACATTGCCTTCGTGATGCCGTTCACGGGGTATTACACGTACCGCCTTCTCTCCCGCATGGTCTCCTCCGAGAGGGGAAAAGCCCTAATCGCCGGGATCGCAGGATATATCGGGATCAATGCGGCAGCAGTCACCACGGCGGTCATGTTCGGGATTCAGCCCCTGCTGCACACGGCCCCGGACGGGCGGGCCCTCTACGCTCCCTATCCCCTCTCCGTTGCCATTCCCGTCATGATGATCCAGCACATGACCGTTATCGGCGCGGTCGAGGCTCTGGTCACGGGACTCGTGGTCCAATACCTGCACCGGTCGAGATCCGCCTGGGTTATCGGCTCACAGGAAAGCGGAGCCACGCGATGAGGGAATACCGGAAATTCCTGATCGCCCTGGGACTGATGGCGATTCTGACTCCCATCGGGCTGTATCTCCCGCATATCATGAAGGCGGGGGGTGCGTGGGGCGAATGGGGGATCCACGAGGTCAGGAAGATGATCGGCTACGCTCCCCCCGGGATGGAGAAAACGGCAGATACATGGAAGGCCCCGATGCCCGACTATGCCCCCCCCGGACAAGAGAATGCCCCCCTCCCGACGCAGGGCGTTCACTACCTCCTCTCGGCGTTCCTCGGGATCGTGGCCTCCGGAGGAGGCGCCTACCTGCTTGCCCGCTGGCTGACGCGGCGGGGACGGCCTCCCGCCGACAGGCGGTCGTGAGGGGGCGATGGACGAAACCGCCAGGGAAAAACGATTCCTAGAGATGGCCGCGTCGCGGGGGCTTACTGTCCCGGGGAGGACCCATGTCGAGAAGACCCTCCGCGAGCTGTCCCTGTTCTTCTCCCGCTCGATGTTCCGGGAGGAGACGGCACGCCGACCGGGCATCCTGCAAAGGGTGGATCCGAGGGCAAGACTCCTGGCGACGCTCTTATTCCTGGTCAGCGTGAGCCTCTCCCGGTCGATCCCCGCGTTGCTCGCCCACGCCGCCCTCCCCCTGGCGGCCATCGCCCTTTCCCGTATCCGCCCGGCGGAGTTCCTGGGGGCGGGATTCCTCGTCGCGGTCGCGTTCACCCTCCTCATGGCGGCCCCCGCCACGCTGAACGTGTTTTTCGACGGAACGGTCATCGTCCCGCTTGTCGACCGGGGGCGGGAGTGGCGCTACGGGCCGTTCTTCCTCCCGGCGGTGATCGGAATCACCCGGGAGGGGCTTCTCACTGCCGCCACGTTTCTTCTCCGCGCCCTTTCCTCGGTCGCGGCGGTCCTTTGGCTTACCCTCTCCACGCGATGGGCCGACCTTTTCCGGGCGCTCCGGTTCCTGCGCCTTCCCGCGATCTTTCTCCAGGTGATCGGTATGACCCTCCGCTACACCCACGCGCTGCTCCGCCATTCCGAAGAGGTCCACCTTGGAAAGAAGAGCCGCACCGTGTGCCGTGTGCCGACGGCCGCGCAACAGGCGTGGGTCGGTTCCCGGATCGCCCGCTCCTGGGAAAGGAGTCTCCACCTGATGGAAGAAGTAAGCATGGCGATGGTCGCCCGCGGGTTCACGGGAGAGGCGAAGTTCCCCTCCGGCCCGTGGTTCGGCGCCGCGGAGTGGGGGCTGCTCATCGCGGTCGTGGTATTCTGTGTCGGTGCACACATCGCCTGATATGCCGATGACGACGCACCGCAGCCCTCCGGTCGCCCCTCTCCTGGAGATGGACGACATCCATTATGCCTACCGGGAGGGAGCCCCGGCCCTTTCCGGCCTTTCCCTGTCCGTTTCTCCCGGGGAACGCATCGCCGTGCTCGGCGCCAACGGATGCGGCAAGTCGACGCTGCTCATGCTTCTGGCGGGCCTGATCTTTCCCCAGAGAGGCTTCTACCGGGCCTTCGGCCGGGAGATCAACGACCGCCTTCTCTCCCGCGACGCGTTCGGGATGTTCTTCCGGAAGGAGGTCGGGATCCTTTTCCAGAACTCCGACGCGCAGCTGTTCAACCCCACCGTCGAGGACGAGATCGCCTTCGGCCCCCTGCAGATGAACGACCCCCCTGAGGAGGTCCGATCGAAAGTTCAACGGGCGATCGATACGTTCGGGATCGGCGCCCTGGCGGGCCGGGCTCCCTACGAGCTCTCGGGAGGAGAGAAGAAAAAGGTAGCGATCGCCGCCGTGCTGGTAATGGACCCGCAGGTTCTCCTGCTGGACGAGCCCACCGCGGGGCTCGATCCCCGGAGCAGCCGGGCGCTCGTGGACACGATCATCGAGGCGGAGGAGGCGGGGAAAACGGTCGTGACGGCCACGCATGACCTGCACATCGTCTCGGAAATCGCCCGGAGAGTCCTCGTGGTCGGGGAGGACAGGCGAATTCTCGCGTCCGGCGCCCCCGAGGAGATTCTCACGGACAGGTCCCTGCTGCTTGCCGCCAACCTCGTTCACCTGCACCGGCACGCCCACGAGGACTACTGGCACGCCCACGAGCACGAGCACCCCGAGGTCGTCCACATCCACGAGCACCCCGACGAGACCCCGCGGGCAGAAAAGGAACGATGAAGAAACGAGCGATCGTTCTGAAGTACGGAGAAACTCAGGCGAGCCTCCCGGGCAAGATCCTCCGAAGCGTCTATCTGCTGGCCGCCCGGCCTCCTCTCCTCCCTCCCTCCGAGGACAACCTGATACGGCAGAGGATCGCGCGTCCCGTCGGGTCCCTCCCCCTCCGGATGCTCGTTCGCGCGGCGGACTCGGTGGCCGTTCCCGTATCGGATATCACGCGCTACTCCGCCACGGAGAAGTTTCTCACGCCCCTGCTCGAGGAAACCGATGCTGCGGGGATCCCGAGGAAGCGGGTTAGCGTCTTCATCGCACGGGGGACCCACCGTGCCCTGTCGGACGCGGAACTCCACGCCGTCGTGGGGCCGGAGATCTCCTCCGGCATCCGCGTGGCGCAGTCGGATCCCGACGGCGAGACGATACGGCTCGGCGTCACCTCCCGCGGGACAACCGTCCGAATCAGCCGACCCCTGATGGGACACGACAGGATCGTCCTCACGGGGACCATCACCTTCCACTATTTCGCGGGGTTCGGAGGGGGAAGGAAGGCCCTCGTTCCGGGGTGCGCAGCGCGGGAAACCGCGTCCGCCACGCATTTCCGCATCTTTCGGACAGACGCGCCCGGAAAGCACCCGCTCTCCCGTCCCGGGGTTCTCGCGGGGAATCCCGTGCACGAGGATATCGTCGAGGCTGTCACCATGGCGGTCCCGACGTTTCTGTTCAACACTCTGCTCACCCCGCAGAGAGAGATCTTCGACGCCGTCGCCGGCCACTGGCAGAAGGCCCACGAGGAAGCATGCGCAAGGTATGCGAAGGTCTACCGCGTCTCCGTGCCGAAGCGATATCCCCTCGTGATCGCCTCTGCAGGGGGGTTCCCGAAAGACATCAACTTCATCCAGTCGCACAAGGCGCTGGACAATGCGTTCCTGACCGCCGAGGAGGGGGGGGTCATCATTCTCCTGGCCGAGTGCCGGGACGGCCTGGGAAGCTCGTCCTTCTTCCCCTGGTTCCGCTTCGAAGACCCCGCGGAGATGGAGGCCGAGCTCCGCGCGAATTATCAGATCTACGGGCAGACGGCGCACGCGACGCTTACCAAGGCGAAATCATGCCGGGTGATCCTCGTCTCCACCCTGCGACCGGAGGAAGTGGAGAAGATGGGGATGATCCCTGCCGCCTCCCTCGACGAGGGCGTACGAGAGGCGGAAAGGCTGCTGGGAGAATTGCCTTCTGCTCTTGTCATTCCGGATGCGGGGTATGTGCTCCCGGACGTGGTGGGCAGCGCCGTGCCCCAGCCTCCGGGCAACATCCTGCGGTCTCCGTAGCCGCCTCTCCGGTCACGGAACTTGCAATCATTTTGCTCCCGCCGGGCTCCTCTCTGGTAGAATCGCTCCTGTTATGGCACGGTGGGAATGCGTTATCTGCGGGTATATCCACGAGGGCGCGGAACCGCCCGACATATGTCCCGTCTGCGATGCGCCAAAGGAATTCTTCCGCCTCCTTTAAGGTTTGACAGGTCGCAGCCGTTCCCCGGTCATTACGGAGGAACGCTCATGTTTTGCTAACGGGGGATGCCATGGATTTTCTCCGCGAGTCGATGGATCGGCTGACGGAAGAGGCAAGAAGGATCGAACACGAACTCCGGGTGGTCCTCCCGAAGGAGATCCATGCGGCTCTCGCCCACGGGGACCTTTCGGAGAACAGCGAGTACGAAGCGGCAAAGGAAAGGCAGTCCACCCTGAACGCAAGGCTCGGTCAGATCCAGAAGCGCCTCGCCGACCTCTCCCGGATCGATGTTACGGCCATTCCGAGGGACCGATCGGGTCTCGGGAGCCAGGTGACGGTCGAGAACGCCGTGACGGGACAGGAGATCGGATACACCCTCGTGATCCCGGAAATCGCCGACGGAAAGAAGAACTTCGTCTCGATCGCCTCGCCGGTGGGGAAAGCCCTCCTCAACCGGAGGCCGGGAGACGAGGTGACGGTGCAAACGCCAAAGGGAACGCTGGAACTCGAGGTAACGGAAGTCCTCACAGCATTCGGCAACACCCTGCAGTAACGGAGTCACGCCAGCGAGGGGAACTTCCTCTTTACCTCTTCCGCGATCTCCTTGACCTCCTCCGACCGATGCCGGGGACAGACGAGGACCGCGTCCCCGTCCCGGATGACCATCACGTCCTCCATCCCGATTACCGCGACCACCCCGCGGTCCGATCGAACAAGAGAGCCGCGGCAGTCCGCGAGAATCACCTTTCCCGCGGTGATGTTTTCCCCCGCCCCTCCCAGGAACTCGTGGAGGGAGCGCCAGGTGCCGATGTCGCTCCATCCGAACTCCGACGGAATGACGAGGATCCCGTCCTCTTTCTCCAGAATCCCGTAGTCCACGGAGATCGACGGCATGCGGGCATAGGCGCGGCGCAGACGATGCCGGAAATCTTTCCTGCCGGTGTCGCGGAACGCCTCCTCCAGTCCCCGGTGGACGGCGGGGAGGAAGCGGGCGACCCGGTTGCGATAGGTCGCCGCGCGGACGACAAACACGCCGCTGTTCCAGTAGAACCGCCGAGAGCGCAGGAACCTCCGGGCGGTGCGCAGATCGGGTTTCTCCGTGAACCTTCGCACAACGAACACGCCCTCTCCCCCCGGAAACGGCGTCCCCCGCTCGATGTAACCGTAGCCGGTTGCCGGATGGTCGGGGGAAATCCCCAGTGTCACGAACCGGCCCGTCCGCCGGGCAAGCCGCAATCCCTTCTTCAGCACCGACCGGAACGCGGAGGGGTTTCCTACGGCGTGATCTGCCGGGGTCGCGGCGATCACCGCGTCCGCATCCCGGCGCTCAATGCACACAGCGGCCAGAGCCATGGCGGGAGCAGTGTTTCTTCCTTCCGGTTCCAGCAGGATGTTCCCGGGCGGGACGCCGAGGGCGCGGGCTTTGAGGTTAGGAGCATCCTTTTCCCCCGCCACCACCCAGATGTTCTCCCGGGGCACCAGGGGGAGGAGGCGGCGGACGGTCTCGACGATCATCGGACCGTTTCCCGTCAGGTCCAGGAACTGCTTCGACCGGTGCATCCGGCTCTCGGGCCAGAACCTTTTGCCTGAACCTCCCGCCAGAATGACCGCGTGGTCCATTTGGCATTACCTCCCCCGGAATTTACGATAGAATACAACGGTGAAGAAGAACCTGAAGAACACTTTCCTCGCCGGCCTCTTCGTCATCGTGCCGCTGGTGGTGTCCGTCGCCCTTCTCTTCTGGTTCTTCCAGAAGGCCGACAACCTGTTTTCCCCCCTCATCGACGGAGTGGTGAAAAAGATCTCCCCGGGCATCGGCCACATCCCGGGGACGGGAATTCTCACGGGGCTGGTGATCATTCTCGTCATCGGGTTCTTCGCGAGAAACGTCGTGGGCGAGCGTGTCCTGGCCGCCCTGGACAGGTTCATCAACCGGATTCCCTGGTACCGCACGATTTACTCCACGATAAAACAACTGACGGACGCCTTCTCGCCCGACAACACCCGCTCGTTCAAGGATGTCGTACTCGTGGACTATCCCCGGGAGGGGTCCCAGGCGATCGGATTTCTGACGGGCACGGTCGAGAGGGAAGGGAAGATCCTGGCCGCCGTATTCGTCCCCACCAACCACATCTACTTCGGAGATGTGCTCTTTATTCCCGATGAGGACGTAACACGCCTGAACATGCCGGTCGAACAGGCGGTGCGCATCCTCGTCTCCGGGGGAATCGCCGCCCCGGAGAGGTTCCTCCCCAGGGAAAAAACAGACTTGACAAGACAATCGGTGCCCCCTTACCCTTAGAAAACCATGATTCCTGTGACGCATGCACGGCAGATTCTTCGACTTTGCGGTCTCGCCCTACTGGGCCTACGGGGGTGCCGACCCGCGACCGCGTGAGCGCATGACGACATAGGCGTACGCTCAACATGGCCGTGGGGACAGGCAAAGGTTCCCGCGGCGTTTTTCGCTTCGGCCGCCGGGGACCACCAGTCCGGCGGCCTTTTTTGTTGTCAGCGGGGGACACTCGTCAACGTACGACTCGAGCCGAGGAATGTTCCCTCTAAAGGAAAACAAAAGGGAGGAAGAGATGGCAGAAAAAGTATTCATCTTCGACACGACGTTGCGGGACGGCGAGCAGGTCCCGGGCGCGAAGCTGGCAAAGGAACAGAAGGTGAAGATCGCCCGGCAGCTCGCGGCGCTCGGAGTGGATATCATCGAGGCGGGTTTCCCCGCTTCCTCGCCGGGAGATTTCGAGTCCGTCCAGGCGGTCGCCCGGGAGGTCAAGGGGCCGATCGTGACGGGGCTCGCCCGCGCGATCAAGAAGGACATCGACACATTGTGGGAGGCCGTCAAGGGCGCGAAGCGGGCGCGGATCCACACCTTCCTCGGCACGTCGGACATCCACATCCAGAAGAAGTTCCGCTCGGACCGGGATAAGATCCTCCAGTGGTGCGTGGACACGGTAAAGTACGCCTCCTCGCTCTGCCGCGACGTGGAGTTCTCCACCGAGGACGCCGCACGTACGGACTTCGACTTCCTGTGCCGGACGGTCGAGGCGGTCGTGAAGGCGGGAGCGAAAACGATCAACGTCCCCGACACGGTGGGGTACGCGACGCCCCAGGAGATGGCGGACCGCATCCGGCGGCTGAAGGAGAGGGTCCCCGCACTGGACAAGGTCATTCTCTCCATGCACTGTCACAACGACCTGGGGATGGCAACCGCCAACACGCTGGCGGGAATTCTCGCGGGGGCGAGGCAGGCCGAGGTGACCATGAACGGGATCGGGGAGCGGGCGGGAAACGCCGCCCTCGAAGAAGTGGTCCTGGCGATCCACACCCGGAAGGAGATCTTCGGGAACCTCCGCACGGGGATCAACACGAAGGAGATCATGAAGACAAGCAAGATGGTCTCGGCCCTCATGGGGCTCTCCGTTCAGAGGAACAAGGCGATCGTGGGATCGAACGCCTTCGCGCACTCCTCGGGCATCCACCAGGACGGAATCATCAAGGACCGCTCCACGTACGAGATCATCCGGCCGGAGGATGTCGGCGGGTCGGCCCACTCCTTCACCCTCACGGCGCGTTCCGGTCGGGCGGCGCTCAAGCACCACATCGCGAACCTGGGGCACAAGCTCAACGACAGCCAGGTTGACTCCCTCTACCAGAAGTTCCTCGCGCTGGCGGACAAGAAGAAAGAGGTGATGATCGAGGATCTGGAGGTCCTCGTGCAGGAGGAACTTTTCAAGGTGCCCGAGACGTACCGCCTGGAGCACGTCCAGATCCTCTCGAGCACGCAGGCCACGCCGATGGCCGCCCTGAGACTGAAGCGCCACAACGAGGTGATCGAGGAGGCCTCCACGGGGAACGGCCCGATCGAGGCAGCCTACAAGTGCATCGAGCGTATCGTCGGGAAGAAGTTCAAGCTGATCAATTTCGGCCTTTCCGCCGTCACATCGGGCAAGGACGCCATCGGCGAGGCGACGGTGAGGATCCGGGACAACGGGACAATCTTTGCCGGGGCGGCGAGTTCCACGGACATTATCGAGGCGGCCGTAAAGGCGTACCTCAACGCCATCAACCGGTGGGTCGCCGAGGAGGCGAAAGCAAAGGCGACCCGGAAAACGAAGAAAAAAGCGGTGAGGAAACTGGCCGTCGCCTCTCCATAACCGGGAACCGGCAGGGAGGGGGAGGACGCCGAAGGCGGGAATCGGTCGGACGGTCGAACGTCGCGCTTCAGGGGCGCCCGCTTGCGGGCGTCCCCTGCAAGCGCTGGTTGGGGCGCGAGTTCTGCAGCCACAGTATTCCAATCATTGTGCGAACCTGGCGACGGACTTCTCGTTCCACTCAATGCCCTGACCAGGCCGGTCAGGGACCATGAGGTGACCGTCCTTGAGTTGAAACGGCTCGGACAGGATTGGATCAGCCCAATCTTGCCACTCAAGCCAGTGTGCGGTATCGGTGACGCGCATGAGATGCGCGGCGATTTCCGGGTAGAGATGCGTGGACATTGGGATGCCGGCGGCACCCGTAATTGCCGCCGCACGCAACCATCCGCTGACACCGCCAATGCGCATGAGGTCGGGCATAATGTAGTCGCCCGCACCGGCAAGCACGGCTTGATACAGCAGGCGCGGGCCGTAGAAGTTTTCCCCGAGCTGAACCGGAGTTTTGAGCTCCCGCGCCAGCTGCACGTAACCCGGAATATTGTCGTAGGTGATAGGTTCTTCAAACCAATAGAGCCCCTGGTCGTCGAGCGCGTGGCATCGCACGAGTGCGTCTCCCAGCGACAAGCCCTGGTTGAAGTCGCACATGAGCTTCACTGTTGGGCCGGCCCCGTCGCGCACGGCGGCGATCGCCGCGAGATCATCGGTCAATCTTTCTCTTCCGAGCTTGAGCTTTAGGCCGGTGAACCCGCCTTCCGCCACAAGCGCTGCCGCCTCAGCGGCGAGCTTGTCCGGCGGCGTGAGCCATAGTCCGCTGCTGTTGTAGGCGGGAACCGGACCAACCGTGCCGCCGAGGAAAACGGCGAGTGGCATCTCGGCGGCTTTGGCCAGAGCATCCCATGCTGCCATGTCGAGACCGGATACTGCTATCAGTGATACGCCTTCACGGCCGACGAGATGCAGCGAGCCGATCCCTCGGCGAAAACCATCAAATGGTGCCACCGGTTGGCCTTTCGCCGCTTCGGCGAGATCCTCGATCGCGGGAACAATGTAACGCATCGACTGCTTGAGATACGGCTCGAGGTAGCTGTGACCCACAACACCTTCGTTGGTGTAGAGATCAATCAGAATCAGCGGCCAGTCTTGATACAGGCCAACTTTCGAGACAATCGGCCGTTTCAAGGGCACAACGACAGGCCGCACCCGAACACTCTTCAGAGTGAGTTGACTTCGTGTCATCAACGACCTCCTTGCGGAAACAGTGAAGCTCGATGGTTTAACGACTGGTGTCTGGTGCTGGCGTCTCTCACTGCACCCTAACATCCGCCTAGCGGAACTCCTCCCGCGGGGGCGAGAAGGCCTCGAGGGTCATCGCCCCTTGCGGTCCCGCCACGGCCTTGTGGGAAACGCCCCCCGGGACAAGGAAGATCGCGTTCCCGGAGAGGGTGCGCGTCTCCCCCGCTACGGTCAGCTCCAACGTTCCCGACACCATCATCCCCATCTGCTCGTGCGGGTGGGCATGCTCGGGGACGACCGCGTTCGGCGCGAGGGTGACCAGGGAAAGCATCACCTTCTCCCCGGATGCGATCTTCGCGATGACCCCGGGGGCGAGTTCCCGGGATGGGATATTCTCCGGTTTCCAGAAATGATGCATCGGTGTTCCTCCTTCGTGTTGGGCCTCAGGAGGGGCCGATCCGCTCCATCCCCCCCATGTAGGGACGAAGAACCTCGGGGATGAGAACGGAGCCGTCCTCCTGCTGAAAGTTCTCGAGGATGGCGACCACCGTGCGGCCCACTGCCAGGCCGGACCCGTTCAGCGTGTGGGCAAGCCGCGTCTTCCCCGTGGCGCCGTCCCGGAACCGGATCTTCGCCCGGCGCGCCTGGAAATCGGTGAAGTTGCTGCAGGAGGAGATCTCCCGGTACCGCGCCTGCGAGGGAAGCCACACCTCGATGTCGTAGGTCTTGGCGGCCGAGAACCCCAGCTCCCCGGTGCACAGAGTCACCACGCGGTACGGGAGGAAAAGCCGCTGCAGGATCTCCTCCGCGTCGGCGGTCAGGGAATCGAGCTCGGCCCAGGACTCCTCGGGGCGGCAGATCTTGACCAGCTCCACCTTGTTGAACTGGTGCTGGCGGATCATCCCGCGGACGTCCTTCCCGTGCGATCCCGCCTCGGCCCGGAAGCAGGGAGTGCAGGCCGTCATCTTGAGAGGAAGCGAACCGGCGGAGAGGATCTCGTCCCGCACGATGTTGGTGACCGGCACCTCGGCGGTGGGAACGAGGTAGTAGTCGGTCCCGGCCACGTGGAACAGGTCCTCCTCGAACTTGGGAAGCTGCCCGGTCCCCAGGAAGGAGGCGGAATTCGCCAGAAAAGGCGGGAGAACCTCCGTGTACCCGTGCTCGCGCGTGTGGACGTCGAGCATGAAGTTGATGAGCGCCCGCTCCAGCAGGGCCCCCGCGCCTTTCATCAGGCAGAACCTGGCGCCCGCTATCTTGGCGGCCCGGTCGAAATCGAGAATATCGATCCCCGTCCCGATGTCGACATGGTCCCGCACCCGGAAGGGGAATGCGGGGCGGTCCCCCCAGGTGCGGATGGTCGGGTTATCCTCCTCACCCGTCCCTTCCGGGACCGACGGATCCGGAATATTGGGGATGGAGAGAAGCATTTCCTCCATCCGCCGTTCGATGTCCGGCAGACCCGCCTCCTGCTCCCTGATCTTTGCAGAAACCTGCTTCATACCCTCCATCAGGGCGGATGCATCCTTTTTGTCCCGGCGCAGGCGCCCGATCTCCTCGGAGGCCGCGTTCCTCTCCGCCCGGAGCCTCTCCACGGAAACCAGGATATCCCTGCGCGCCCGGTCGATCTCCACGAATCCGGAGAGGGTGACCGCGGTTCCACGGCGCTTGAGCGCGTCTCTTACGTAGTCCATGTTTTCCCGCACGAACTTCAGGTCGAGCATCGGTGCGCCTCCCGTTTCATCGGTCGAAATCCCGCGTCCCGGATCGTCGCGACGATCTCCTCCTCGGACATCCGGAAGGCCACCCCCGTGGATGCCACCACGTTCTCCTCCATCATCGTGCTCCCGTAGTCGTCTCCGCCGAAAAAGAGCCCCAGCTGGGCGACCTTCGCCCCCATCGTCACCCACGATACCTGGACCGTGCGGACATTCTGGAGAACGAGCCGCGCAACGGCCAGCACGCGAAGGTAGCCGACCGCGTGGCCGAGCCCCGATGGCAGGGTCTCCCCGAACCGGGGGTCGCGGGACAGAAGGGTGTTCCCGGCCTGGAATGTCCAGGGGATGAACGAGGTGAAGCCGCTCGTCTCCTCCTGGAGTTCCCGGACCCGGACCAGATGGGAGGCGACGTGCTCCGGAGATTCGACGCTTCCGAACATCATGGTGGCGGAGGTGGGCAGCCCCTGCCGGTGCGCCTCGCGCATCACAACGGCCCACTGCTCCCAGGTGATCTTCCTCGGGCTGATACGCGCACGAACGGCATCGTCGAGAATCTCCGCTCCCCCCCCCGGGATGGAGTCCAGGCCGGCTTCCTTCAGCCGGGAAATCGCCTCGGCGATCGTCACGCCGGACCGGTTCGCGAAATGCCATATTTCCGGCGGCGAAAAACCGTGCAGACGGACGGGGTGTCTCTTCACCGCCCTGGTCAGCCGGACCGCGTCCGCAAGATCCCACTCGGGGTGCAGCCCCCCCTGAAGGAGAACCTGCGTCCCCCCCGCCTCGAGGGTCTCCTCGATCTTCCGTGAAAGTTCGGCGTCCGACAGGACGTACGCACCGGGATCTCCCTTCTCCCGGAAGAAGGCGCAGAACGAGCATTGGCAGGTGCAAACGTTCGTGTAATTGATGTTCCGGTCGACGATATAGGTGACGACGCCGTCCGGGTGCAGGCGCCGGCGGACGCTGTCCGCTGCCCTCCCCAGATCGAACAGCGGGGCATCCCGGAGAAGAAGCGCCGCATCCCCGACAGTCGCCTGCCCTTCCACCGCCCGCTCGAGCGCGTCCCACCAGGAAGCGGATGACGTCACGCCGAACCCTCCGGCCATTCGCGAACCACGTTGTACAGGGTGTCCCGCTCGACGGGGATCCTGCCCGCCTGACGGATCAAGGTGACCAATTCGGCCACCGTCATCTCCTGTCCCGTCGTGGCTCCGGCGGCGTGCGTGATCCTCTCCTCCACCACCGTCCCATCAATGTCGTTCACGCCGAAGTGGAGGGAGACCTGGGCGACCTTGGGGCCCACCATGATCCAAAACGACTTCACGTGCCGGAAGTTATCGAGGTAGATCCGTCCCACCGCAAGAGTGAGGAGATCCGTAAGCCCCGACGTGTATCCTTTCGCAATCTCCGTGTTCTTCGGATGGAATGCCAGGGGGATAAAGGACTGGAACCCGCCCGTGCGGTCCTGCAGATCCCGGAGCCGACGCATATGGTCGACGCGGGAGGCAAGCGTCTCCACATGCCCGTAGAGCATCGTCGCGTTGCTGCGCATCCCGGCGTTGTGGACCGCCTCCATGATTTCGAGCCACCGGTCCCCCGTGATCTTCTCCGGGCAGATTCGGTTCCGTATCTCCGGGTCGAAGATCTCCGCTCCCCCTCCCGGCAGGCTCCCCAGGCCGGCATCCTTCAGCTGGCGGATGACCTCTTCCAGGGAAAGCCTCGTAATTTTGGAGAAGTAGTCGATCTCCACGGCGGTGAACGCCTGGATGTGCATCTCCGGGAACCGCTCCCGAAGGGCCCGGAGCATCCGGAGGTAGAAATCGAACGGAAGCTCCGGGTGGAGCCCGCCGACGATGTGCAGCTCCGTGGCGTTCTCGAAGCGTGCCTCCTCCGCCCGGGACAGGATCTCGTCCATCGTCATGGTGTAGGCGAGGGGTTCCTCCCTGCCCTTGCTGAATGCGCAGAACTTGCACCGGTTGACGCAGATGTTGGTGGGGTTGATGTGCCGGTTGACGATGAAGTACACCCGGTCGCCGTTCACGCGCCGGTTGGCGAGGTCCGCCATCTCCCCCACCGCATGGATGTCCCGGCTGAGGAACAGGGCAAGTGCGTCCTCCTCGGACAGCCTCACCCCTGCCGACACCTTATCCTGAATGGTCCGTAACGATGGTTCCATTTCTGTCGCCTTTCCGCATCTGCTCCAGGACCCGTATCCCCGCCCCCTTCTCCTTCGGCACGCGCGGAAGGAAAATCATAAACGTCACGCCCTCGCCCTCCCGGTTGTCCAGCTGGATCGTTCCTCCGTGCTTCTCGACAATGGCGTGAACGATGGGAAGCCCGAGACCCGTTCCCTCCGGCTTGGTGGTGAAGAAGGGGTTGAAGATGTTGTGCACCACGTCGTGAGGGATCCCGCCGCCGGTGTCGCGGATAAGGAAGACCACTCCGTCCCCCTCTTCTTCCCTGGCCGGCCGGGTGACGAGCGTAAGCTTCCCCCCCTTTCCCATCGCCTGGACGGCGTTGGAGACAAGATTCCAGAGCACCTGCCGGATCTGGTCCGGGTCGACGGCGACCTCGGGGATGTTCTTCGAGAGGTCCACTTCCCTCGTGATTCCGCTCTCCTCGAGCTCGTCCCGAAACATCCTCAGGACGTCCCGGATTTCGGCATTGATGTTGATTTGCTGGAAGTCGGACACCTCCTCCCGCGAGAAGGAGAGAGCCTGCTGGACAGTCCGCTCCAGCCGTTTCACCTCCTTGAGGATGATCTCGGCGTACCTCGCCGTTTGGGGATGGTTCCGGTCGCTGCGGTCCACCTCGCGTGCCAGGCGGGCAGCAAATCCCCCGATCACGGTGAGGGGGTTCTTGATTTCGTGGGCGATCCGTGCGGCCATCTCACCCAGCGCCGCAAGCTTCTCGCTCTGCACCAGGAGATCCTGGGTCTTCCGGACCTTCCCCAGTGCGTCCTCGAGGCTCTCATAAAGGGAGGCGTTCTCCATGGCGAGACATGCCTCGGAGGCGAACATCGTCAGGATCTGGATGTCTTCCTCCGTGATCTCATGCTCCCGGAACTTGTTGTCCACATAGATGCACCCCCACGCCTTGCCCTGGACGACAAGGGGAACCGTAGCAAAGGAGGGCGGGTGGTTGCCGCAAAGCCCCGCCGGCGAGTTCGAAGGGGACGCCCCGCAACCGGAGTCCGCCCGGACGGCACGCTTCTCCCGAACCGCCTTCCCCACAAGGCATCCGGGGTTGTCCATAGCAATCGAGAGGTCCTCGATCTCGTTCCAGAGCATCTTCCCGATCCTTTTCGCCCCCGCCTCCGTCGCGCCCTCTTCCGGCGGAATGCGTTGGGACCGCACGGTCCGGCGGGCCTCGTTCACGTTCCTCGGTCCCATCCCCATCCGGGCCAAGAGCGTGCGGCCGTCTTCGGAGAGAAGGAAGAGGATCGCCCTGCTGAAACCAAACCCCGTGGGGGAGGTGAGGGCGTACAGCATGATCGGGAGCAGCCGTTCCGTCCTCACGGTGGACATGAGCGCCCGCGCCACGTTGTACAGCATCGCGAACCGCCGGGCCCGGGCCTGGTTTTCCTGGGCCAGCTGCTGCGCCTCCCGGTACATTCCCGAGTTCTCGATCATGTTGGCGAGCTGACTGCACACGGTCTGCATCAGGTGCATCACTTCCATGTCGAAGACGACCTGCGGCGAGCAGGAATAATAGTTGATGACGCCCAGCGCTCTCCCCTTGGAGATGATCGGAATCCCGAGGAAGGAGGTGACTCCTTGGCGGGAAAGCGCAGGGTACGTCGGGGAATCCTCCGGCCCGTTGATGAGAAGGGGCCTCTTCTCCCGAAATACCTGGCGCGCGAGGAGCTTCCCGTGGGCGCGCATCTCCCGCTTAAACCCCGGTCGTTCGTAGCCTTCGTCGACCATCACCTTGAGAACGGACCGGTTCTCCCCCGTCAGGCGGATGGTGCATCCATCGGACTGCAGGAGCCGTGAGGTGGTCTTCGCCACGTACCCCAGAATCTCCCGCACCTGAAACGTGGAGGTAATCGCCCGCCCGATCTCGTTGAGGGTGATGAGCTCGGACACCCGCTTCCGGGCGTCCAAATACAGCCTGCTGTTCCGTATCGCCCCCCCCACCTCGATTGCCACGGCGGACAACAACCGGACGGTTTCCGCGGGGAAGGTGAGCGGGGACCGGCTCGAGAAGTTCATCACCCCGTAGAGGTAGACGTCATCCATGACGGGAACGGACAAGATCGACCGGAAGTCCCGGATTTCCTGGGCTATCGACAGGGAGGGCGGGGAGGCCTGCACGTCGGGGAAGAATACCGGGGCCCGTTTCTGTGCCGCCTTCCCGGCCACCCCTTCCCCCGGCTTCATCCGGAAATCGAACCGGCTGCATTCGTCAATCTCCAGGCAGGACGAAACCCACGGGACAAGGTACTCCCCCCGCGGATCGCGCCGGTAGACACAGACGCACTCCGCCCCGGATTCCCGGACAAGAAGGTCGCAAATGTACTTGAGGCGGTTCTCGACCTGGATGTTCGAGTTGGAGATCTCGACGACCCGGGAGAGGAGGGCGAACTTGTCGATCGGGTTGTGCATGGGACCGGTCAAACCCGCACGCCCTTTTTCCTGAGCGCCTTCTCATAGACGGACACATATGCCCTGGCGGACGCATCCCAGGAGAAATCCTTCGCCATCCCACGTTTCATGATCGCCTCCCACCGCGGCCTGTCCGCGTAGGCAACCAGGGCTCTCGAGAGAGCATCATTGAGCTCCGCCGGGTCGTATCCGTTGAATATGAACCCCGTACCCCGGGCGGGGTCCTCATCGGCATCCACCACGGTATCGGCAAGTCCCCCCGTGTTCCGGACCACGGGAACCGTGCCGTACTTGAGACTGTAGATCTGGTTCAGACCGCACGGTTCGTACTTCGACGGCATGAGGTAGATATCGGACCCGGCTTCGATCTTGTGCGCCAGCCGGTTGTCGAACGAGAACCGTAGGGAGATTCTGTCCGGGTGGAGACGTCCGATTTCGGACATCGCCTCCTCGTATTTCCTCTCGCCCGTTCCGAGGATGACGATCCGAACGGGCTGCTTCGCCAGCCAGTCCCCGATCTGCTCGATCAGGTCGAATCCCTTCTGGGCGGTCAGGCGCCCGATGACTCCGATGACGGGCTCGTCCACGGGCCCGGTCCACCCGAATTCGGCAAGAAGGTCTTCGCGGCAGGCTTTCTTCCCCGTCAGGTCCTTGCGGGAGTACCGGGTGTCGATCAGCGGGTCCGTCTCCGGGTTCCAGTCCTCGTAGTCGACGCCGTTCAGGATCCCGAACAGGTCGGCCCGACGCTCGTAGAGCACGCCCTCGAGCCCGTGACCGTATTCAGCCGTCTGAATCTCCCGGCTGTAGGTGTCGCTTACCGTGGTGAGGATGTCGGAGAAGACGAGCCCCGCCTTCAGCACGTTGAGCTTGCCGTAGAACTCCACACCCTTGTGCGTGAACAGTTCCCAGCCAAGCCCCGTGATCGGGAGGTCGTGGTTCCAGAACAGTCCCTGGTATCCGAGGTTGTGAACGGTGAAGACGGTTCCGGTGGATCGGAACGCCGCCCCGTGGGAGTAGAGGGTCTTGACGTAGGCGGGAACCAGGGCCGTCTGCCAGTCGTTGCAGTGAAGGATGTCATAGGAGCGTCCCGACTTGCCGATCCATTCCATGATCGCCCGGCAGAAGAAGGCGAACCGCTCACAGTTATCGACGTAGTCGCCGTCCTTCGTGCCGTAATAGAACTCCCGGTCGAAATACCGGTCGTTGCGCATCAGGAACGCCCTTACCCCGTCGCCCGCATCCGTCTCCATGACGATGCCGATCTCTTCCCTGTGCCCCATGGGGACCCGCACGGGAGGACCGGAATGCGCCAGAGGGAAACGATCCCGGTCCACCGTCCGGTAGAGCGGCAGAATGATGTCGGCCTCCACTCCGATCCTTCGCAGCGCCTTCGGCAGGGACCCGGTGACGTCGGCCAGTCCTCCCGTCTTGGCGAACGGGACGATCTCGGAAGATGCGATGAGGACCCTCATGGCGACGTCTGTTTCTCCCCTACGCCGGCAGCTCGCGGAGGAACTTGGCCGACTCCTCGGGAGGGGTCGGGTTGATGTAGAACCCGGACCCCCATTCGAACCCGGCGACTTTCGTCAGCTTCGGCATGATCTCAATATGCCAGTGGTAGAAGTCGTTGCCTCCGGACCGGAAGGGCGCGCTGTGGATGATGTAATTGAAGGGGGGGTCATCCAGGGCCAGCTTGAGCTTGCGGAGCGTCCGCCGGAACATGGCCCCGAGCGACCGGATCTGGTTCTCCTCGATCATTTCGTACGCACACTGGTGGCGCTTGGGGACGATCCACGTCTCGAAGGGGAACCGGGGGGCATACGGGGAATAGGCAAGAAACTCCCCGCTCTCCTCGACAATGCGGACCTTCTGGTCCATCTCCTGGGCGATGATGTCGCAGAAGATGCACCGGTCGCGGAACCGGTAGTAGTCCCGGCAGCCGGTCATCTCCTCAATCACCCGTTTCGGCACGATGGGGAGCGCGATCACCTGGGAATGGCTGTGGGCGAGGGAGGCTCCGGCGGCCAATCCGTGGTTCTTGAAGATGAGAACGGACTTGAAGCGCTCGTCGTTCATCAGGTCGACGGTCCGCTCCCGGTATGCGCGGAGAACATCAGCCACCCTCTCCTCGGGCAGGTCGAACAGATCGAGTTCGTGCCTCTCCGTCTCGATCACGACCTCGTGGGCCCCGATGCCATTCATCTTGTCGTAGATCCCCTCCCCCGCCTTCCCGAGGTCTCCTTCGATCCGAAGCGCGGGGAACTTGTTGGGCACCACGCGGAGGGTCCACCCTTCGTTGCTTGTCGCGTGGGGATTCGGGTAGACCAGGATCTCCGGGGGAGTCATCCGCTCGCTCCCCGGGCACAGGGGACAGAACCCCTCCTTTCGGGTCGCCTTCTCCTGCGGGAAATCCTGGGGCCGGCGCCCCCGTTCCGTGGAGATGATGACCCACCGGCCCACAATGGGGTCTTTTCGAAGTTCCGTCATGATTCCTCCGGTAATGGCGTGGAAGAAACGTGAAGGGGCGGACGAACCTGTCGCCGGGGGCCTGCGGCCAAAGCCCCCTTATCTGCCTTCCTCCTCCTCGGCGACCGTCTTGCAATCGATGCACAACGCGGTAACCGGCCTCGCGACAAGCCGCTTCTCGCCGATCTCCCCGCCGCACCCTTCGCAAACGCCGAACGCGCCGTCATCGATCCGCTTCATGGCCTCCTTGATCTTGGCAAGGAGCTTGCGTTCCCTGTCGCGGAGGCGGAGGGTGAAGTTCCGGTTCGATTCCAGGAGGGCCCGATCGGTGGGGTCAGGGAAGTTCTCCTCCGTGACCGAAGTCATGTCGGAGACTGTTTTCCCCGCCCCGGCCAGCAGATCGTCCATCTGGCGCTGGAGCTCTTCCCTGCACTTTTCCAGGACGCGGCGGTTCATTCCGCTCCTTTCCCGAGTGGCCACGAAATCATTATAGATTATATATTTCCCGCCGGGAGAGTAAAGGAAGGGGGAGAAGGAAAGGGGTTGGACTCCGGCTACCGGAGACGGAACCGGACCGGTACTTCCACCCAGCCGGGATCCGACGGAAGCGGCGCGGCCCGGACTACCCCTCTGCTCGCAGCCTCGTCAAGCCGCGGGGCCCCGCTGCTCCGGGCGATGCGGATTTCCCTCGGGACCCCCCCCGTGCCGATGCGAATGCGCAGGAGCACCTCCCCCTGCTCCCCCCGCCGCACGGCCTCCTCGGGATAGATGATCCGGGACTGGATCCGTTCGCGAAGAAGGGTCGTCCCCGCGCTGGCACGGAAGCCTCCCCCCGTCCGGCCCGGATCGGGGGAACCCGGCGGCGACGCACGAAACGCATGTACGGTGCCCGACGCCTCTTCACCGGGGGCGGGCAATTCCAACCCGTCCCCGGAATCGGGCGGAGTTCCCGGGACCCACGCCCCGACGGAAGCGTCCTCCTTCCCGGGTCGCATGACCTCCTCTTCGACCGTCTCCGGCCCCCGGGGGGAGAGGGAGGGAGCAACGGGTGGAATCTCCTTATCCCGGGGAGAAACCGTTGATCGACGCGATTCCCCGGCCGCCGGACGGGGGACCGCTCGGTTCACCGCTGCACGGGTCCTGCCGGGGGCCTCGACCAGAAAGACGTCCACCACCACCTGCCGGGGGCCGGCCGCGGAACCGGCTCCCAGCAGGAACAGGGAGGAAACCGCCAGGAGATGGGCGGATACGGACCAGATAAGCGCCCGGCCGATCCGCGCCGTCCCACCGTCCGTCGTCTTCGCGTTCCCGCTGGCCATGCCGTCTTCCTCCCCCGTCCCCGTCCTAATTCAGATCCGCACTTCGGCGCCCAAGAGGAAGTGGAATCCGGGGGACGGGAACCCTTTGCGCTCCTCGTAATCTTTCGATAAAAGGTTCTGCACCTTTCCTATCAGGCCCACCTCTTGGACGTCGCCACGGGCGACTTTCCACCGGTAGCGGGCGAACAGATCCACACGCGTGTACCCGGGGCGCCGGATATCGCCCCCGTTAGGCGGAGAGTCGAGCTGGTCACTCTCTACCCGCCAGTCGATCCGCCCCTCCCATTGGGGCGACGGTCGCAGGAGGAGGGAAAAGGTGCCGCGCTGTTCCGGAATCCCGAGGATCCGGCGCCTGTTGGCGGCATCCCATGTATCGGTGTAGGTGTAGACCAGAACGGCCGACAACGCCTGCGTTACTTCCGCCTGCACCTCCGCCTCCACGCCCCTCGAGAACGCGCTCCCGACATTGCGCAGCTGCCCGAAACCGGCGGGGCCGGCAACCGAGTCGTCGAACTGGATCAGGTTGCGGAAATCCTGGTAGAACCAGGTCGCCGAGATTTTCCCCTTCCCGTCGAAGAGCGCCACGTCCGCCCCCGTTTCCCAGGAGACCGCCACCTCGGGGGAAAGACCGGGGTTGCCGATGAACGGGTCGGACTTCTCCGAGAGGGTGGGGACGCGGAAACCCCGTCCGGCAGCGGCCCGAATTCTTGCTCCGGTCCCCGGAATCTCCTGGTAGAGGCCGACCTTCGGGTTGACCTCGGTCCCCGCCTCGGAATTTTTATCCAGGCGGACGCCAAGACTTATTCCCGTGCCCTCCCGCACCCGCAGCTCTTCCTGGAGGTAGACCGAACGGTTGAAGGTCGAGGAAGCCAGACGGGTGTCGCCGAAGTTGGACAGGAGGGTATCGGATCCCCGGTCCTTCTGGTACTCGAAGCCTAGGAACGTCGTGGACCGGTGCCCTGCGACATACCGTCCCTGGAGACCGAAGGTCGTCTTCCGGGTCTTCGTTGTATCGTCGAACGTGAAAGGGGAAACCTCCCCGGGGTCGGCCGGGTCCTTCTCGTGGAAAAACTCGTCGAAGACGCTCCCGGAGGCGGTGACGGCGATCTTCTCGGATGCGAACCATTCCCAGCGCACGCCGGCAAGAACCCCCCGCCGCACGAGTTCGTGGTTCCGGTCGCGGGGCGTCCCGAAATCGACCGGGACCCCTTTCCGCCCGTCCGTGGAAAGCACGAGGGCATGGATTCTGCCCCGCCTTCCGGTCCTGACTTCCCCCGATCCCAGGAAGGAGGTTAGGGCAGTGTCATCGTTTTCCAGAATGCCTTCGCTTTCGAAACCGTTCGCTCCCACGTGGAGGTTTCCCACCTCCCCCGCCCCCTGGGCGAGCCCCTTCCAGGTCAAGGTGGAGAAGCTCCCTCCGGAGGTCCCCGCCGCGAATTCCCTTCCCCCGTCCGCCTTCCGGGGAAGGAAGTTCACCACCCCTCCCATGGCGTTGGACCCGTACAGGGCGCTCTGGGTCCCCCGTACGACCTCGATGCGCTCGAACCCATCCACGGGAAGGGCGGAGATATCGAACTGCCCCAGGGTAGGGCTGTTCACCGGGAACCCGTCGATAAGAACGAGCGTATGCGTCCCGAGACCGCCCCGGATCTTGATGTTCTCCCGGTTCCCCGCGCTGCCGGTTCGCTGTACATCCACCCCGGGGATCCCCTGGAGAACGTCCCCCGCTACGAGGGGGCTTTTGGCCTCGATCTCCTCGCGCGTCACAACGCTTACCGCGGACGCCTGCTCGGACACCTTCTGCTCCATCCTTGTTGCAGTGATCACGATCGGCTCCAGCCGGGTCGCCTCCTCCGCCCGCGGGGCGCCCGGGACCGCCGCGGCGATGGCGGCAAGAAACACCACGGCGGCCTTCCCCCAATTCGCACGGCTCATTGCTTCCTCCTTCCCTTCCCCCGTATGGAGGGCGAGGGTTATCCCGCGGGCCCCGAATCCCTGAGGGCGCTTTCTCCTTCGTCCCTCCCCGTTTTCTTCCTCACCGGGGTCACACGGACGGCTCCCGTCGCCGGGTTCCTGTCGCACACGGCATCCACCCCGAACGCCTCCCGGATATTCCCGGGTGTGAGGACCTCCCCGGGCCGGCCGGCGGCGCGGACCTTTCCCTTCGCCAGCAGTATGATCCGCTCCCCGTATTCCGCGCAGAGCGCCAGGTCATGCGAAGCGATAAGAGCAGTGACGCCGCATGATTTCGCGAGGCGCGTGACGATCTCGAAGAACATGACCCGGTGATAGATGTCGAGGAACGCCGTCGGCTCGTCCAGGAGCATCACCTTCGCTCCCTGGGCGATCGCCCTCGCGACGGCCGTCCGCTGCCGCTCCCCCGCGGACAGTTCGCCAAGACCCCGCGACCGAAGATCGGAAAGGGAGGTCATCGCCAGCGCCTGGTCGACTTCCCGACGGTCCGCCGCCGTCGGCTGGCCGAAGAATCCGTGGTGGGGAAACCGGCCGAGCATCACGTATTCCTCCACCGACATCGGAAAATCGAGGGGGGGGTCCTGCCCCACGACCGAGAGGATCCTGGCCATCTCTCTCCTGCCATACGAAGACGGGGAACGATCCAGGATGGTCGCCTCACCGGCATGGGGACGGATCAGGCCCGAGAAGATCTTGAGGAGCGTGCTCTTTCCGGCGCCGTTCGGGCCCAAAAGGACGGCAACCTCTCCTTCCCCGACGAGGAGGTCGACGCCCGACAGCACAGCCCGTTCTCCGTACCGGAAGGTAAGTCCCTTTGCTGCCAGGAGATCGTTCCTCACGGCTTTCCTCCATTGCGGCGCAGAAGGTAAAGGAAGAACGGCGCCCCGGAAAGGGCGGTGACCGCCCCCACGGGGAGTTCCCCCGAAGGGCCCGCGGTTCGTGCCAACACGTCCGCCAGGATGAGAAACGTTCCCCCGAGAAGGAAAGCGGCCGGCAACAGGCGGCGGTGGCCGGAGCCGACGATCGACCTCGCCCCATGCGGCACGATGAGCCCCACGAACCCGATGAGGCCCGAGAACGCGACCACAGAGCCGGCAAGAAGGGATGCGGTGAGGTAGACCACCGTTTTCACCCTCTCCACCGGCAGTCCGCTTTGAAAGGCCGCCTCGTCGCCCAGGAGCAGCAGGTCCATCCCCCGGGAGAGGAGAAACAGAATCACCACGCCTGCCGCCACGTAAGGGGCGAGCAGCCCTACCCTCCCGAGAGTGCCGAGGCTCAAATCCCCCATGAGCCAGTAGACGGCTCCCGGAATCCTCCCCGGGGGAGCAAGCGCAACCATCATCATGATCAGGGCGTTGAGAAACGCGCCTACGATCACCCCCATCAGGATCAGCCGCTCCCGGGAGACACCGCTCCGGCGGCGGGCCAGAACGAACACGACCGATGCCGCAAGCGCGGCTCCCAGAAAAGCACACAGCGGAAGCGACAGAAAGGAATCGCCCGGCAGCAGGAGCCTGGCGGTCATCGCCCCCACCGCGGCACCCCCCGAGACACCGAGGATATAGGGGTCGGCCAGCGGATTGCGCAGGAGCGCCTGAAACGCCACCCCGGAGGAGGAAAGGGCCCCTCCCACCAGGGCTCCGAGAAGCGCCCTCGGGAGCCTGAGCGTAAGGACGACCCGCATGGCCGTCTCCCCGGCACCGTCGGCGCTCCCTCCCGAAAGGATGCGGAAGACCTGTCCGAGCGTTACCGGCAGGGGGCCCACGGACAGGGAGAGGACCACCGCCCCCGCGAAGGAGGAAGCCAGGAGCAGGAATACGATCGCCCTGTTCCTCACCGCGTCGACCCCCTTTCCCCGACCGGGGATGCCGCCCGCCGCTCCCGCCACGCGGAGAACACCTTGGCCACCCCTTCCAGGGCGGCCACCATCCGGGGGCCCGGTCGCGTAACCAGATCCCCGTCGAGGGTTACGACATCGCCGTTGCGAAAAGCGGGGACTTCCGCCCAGCGGGACACGTCGGGGGAAAACCCTTCCACTCCCGTCATCCCGGCCACAAGAATGATGTCGGGACCTGCCGCGATAAGATCCTCCACGGAGAGGCGGGGATACCGTCCCGCAAACCTGCCGGCCGCGTTCCTTCCCCCCGGAATGCGAACGAGCTCGTCCAGGAAGGTCCCGTTCCCCGCAGCGATGATCGGGGAGGTGGATACGACGAAAAGGACACGGGGGGAAGGAGTGCGCTTCTCCCGGGAGACACGCTCCGCCCGGGCCCGGAGGGATTCCGCTTCCCTGCGCCCCTTCCCGGGAACGCCCAGGAGCTTGCCGATCCTCTCGATGGTGTGAAAGACCGCGGCCAGGTTCTGGGGCCCCACCGCGAAACAGGGGATCCCCATCGCCTCGAGGACCCTTACCCTCTCCTTCGGATTCCCGTCCGTCGTGCAAAGGACCAGGTCCGGGTCCGCCGCGACGATCCTCTCGACGTCGGGATCCACGATCCCGCCTACCCGGGGGAGAGCGGCCGCCCGGGCCGGATAGTTGCAAAATCTCGTCACGCCGACGAGCAGGTCCTCCCGCCCGAGGAGAAAAACGATCTCGGTGAGGTTCGGCGCGAGAGACACGACCCGGCGGGGGCTCGCGTCCAGCCGGACGGAGACCCCGCGGTCGTCTTTCATCACAAGGGGAAAAGAAGCCTGCACCCGGAGCGGCAAGGCAAACAGGAGGAGAAGAACGGCGACGGGGAGGACCCAATGGGTCCCGGCCCGTCCCGCCGCACGTCCCGCGCTATCCGGCAGACGCCTCAAAAAAGAACCCCCAACGCTTCCGGAGAGGAAAGGTTGGGGGATAATTGGTGCCGACCCGCCGTCCCGACCCTTCTCCCGCGAAAGGCGATCCGGGAAAACTCCCTGTCGGGCCGGTCTCCTGGCTTCCGGTTACGAACCTACTCTCCGCGCCTTCCCGGAGGATCTCCCCCAGTGGCGTTGGTGCGGATTTCGTCGCCGGTTACAGTTGCGGGGCAGCGATGGACTTTCACCATCTTCCCGATACCCATGATCGGGCGCCCGATGGGAACCTTCGATTTTGGTACTGTTATCTTCCCTTCCTTTTCGCGGAGTGTCAACTGCCCCGGGCGACACGGGGCAACCCACTTCGACGCGGACCCGGCTTCTTCAGTGCGTACGGGAAACGATATAGTCGGAAAGTGCCAACAGGCCGTCCCGGGCGGGAGAAGCAGGCAGGGAGCCGAGGTGTCTCTTCCCCCGGTTCACGAAATATCTCGCCCGGCGATAGGTGTATTCCAGGCCCCCGTTCCTCGCGACCATTTTCGCCAGGAAGGAGACCTCCCGGTCGGTGAATTTTCTGCGGTCCAGGATTTCCAAGGCTTTCCGGCGGTCGCCGTTTCGCGCCTCCCGCAGCGCATGGATGAACGGGAGGGTAATCTTTCCCTCGCGCAGATCCTGGAGGGGCCGCTTTCCCAGTTCCTTCTCAGTGCCCAAGTAATCGAGGATGTCGTCCATGAGCTGGAACGCTATCCCGACCGATTTGCCGTACTCGAACATCCGCTTGCGTAGCGACTTGCTGGCGCCCGCAAGGACGGCCCCCGTCTCGCTCGCGGCAGCGATCAGCGACGCCGTCTTGTGGAAGACGACCCGCAGATAATCGTTCTCCGATATCCTCCGGTCGGAGGACTTCATGAGCTGGAGCACCTCCCCTTCGGAGAGGGAGACAAGCGTTCGGGCGTAGATGCCAAGGACATCCAGATCGCCGTCCTCGGTCATCAACTGCGATGCGCGCGCAAATAGGAAATCCCCCACGAGGATGCTTACCGAATTCCCGTAGACGATGTTCGCCGCCGGCTTGCCGCGGCGCACCACCCCGCCGTCCACCACATCGTCGTGTAAAAGGGTCGCGTTGTGCATGTACTCCGTCACAACGGACATGACGATCCTGCGCGGTCCGGTGTAGCCGCACGCCTTCGCAACGAGCAGGAGAACCGCGGGGCGGAACCGTTTCCCTCCCGAAAGGGTGATGTGCCTGCCGACGACGGGGATCAGGGGAACGGGGGACTTGAGCTGGGTGACAAGCGCCTTCTCTACCTTCCGCAGATCGCCCTTCAGGTACCGGAAGACGCCGTCAATGTCCGTACCTCTTCGTTTCATGGGCAAAAAGACTCTATCGTGGCGGGGTTCCCACTGTCAACCGCGGCACCGATCGGATAGCATGAAGGGGTGTACAAGAGGAAGGACGCCTTCCACGCGAAGGCAAAAAAAGAGGGGTACCGCTCCCGGGCAGCATACAAACTCCTGGAGTTCGCAGCAGCGGAGAAGGTCGTTGCGGCGGGAGACCACGTGGTCGATACCGGGGCCGCCCCGGGCGGTTGGAGCCAGGTCCTGCTGCGGCTCGTAGGAAAGAAGGGAAAGGTGGCCGCCGTCGACATCCTCCCGATGGATCCTCTCCCCGGAGAAAATTTCCGCTTCTTTGCCCGGGATATTACGGATCCTTCGCTTCCCGAGGAGATCGTCGCCTTCCTGGGGAGGAAGGCGGACGCTATCGTATCGGACGCGGCGCCGAACACGACGGGGATATCGTTCGCCGACCAGGCACGTTCGGCCGACCTGGTCCGCTCCGTCCTCTCCTTCGCGAGGGAAACGCTTCGCGAGGGGGGGACGTTTCTGGCCAAAATCTTCGAGGGGGCCGAGTCCGATGACGTGGTGAGGGAATTGCGGATGTCGTTCGGCCAGGTCCGCAGGGTCCGGCCCGCCGCAACCCGGAAGGAATCGTTCGAGCTCTACCTGCTGGCGCGCAATTTCCGCGGGCAGCCGTAATCGACCCTTCTTCCCCGGAAACGGAATGGGGTGCGATCCCTCGTAACTATTGCTTCCCCACCAGCTCGAGAGCCTCCCGCACGTGGTGGACCGGCACCAGCGTCAGCGGGAACTTCGCGGCGAGCCGCTCGGCGTTCGACGCCGGCAGGAGCACCCGCGTGAACCCCATCTTCGCCGCCTCGTTCAGCCGGTTTTCCGCCATGGGGACCGCCCGTACTTCTCCCCCCAGCCCCACCTCGCCGAAGGCCGCCGTGCCGGGCGGAATGACCTGGTCCCGGTAGCTACCGGCCACCGCGCACAACAGCGGAAGGTCCGCCGCGGTCTCCTCCAGCCGGATTCCCCCCGCCACGTTCACGAAGATGTCCTGGTTGTACAGCGACAACCCCGCTTTCTTCTCGAGGATCGCGCACAGCAGGACGACGCGATTGGTGTCCACCCCCAGCGTAGTCCTTCGCGGCATCGCGAGGAACGACTGGCTGGCCAGCGCCTGGACCTCCACGAGGAGCGGGCGCGTTCCTTCCACCGCAGGAAACACGATCGTCCCTGACGTCTCCCCGGACCTCTCCGAAAGGAACAGCCCCGAAGGGTCGGCCACCTCGGACAGCCCCGTGGAACGCATCTCGAACACGCCGATCTCGTTCGTGGAACCGAACCGGTTTTTTACAGCCTTCAAGATCCGGAACGGGTGCCCTTTTTCCCCCTCGAA
>DATHRT010000244.1:0-2410 GCA_035464915.1 Candidatus Limnocylindria bacterium | reverse complement strand
GCGATCAAGGGGATTTTGCGACGCGGCGACCACGTCGTTACGACCTCCGTGGAGCACAACTCGGTGATGCGGCCGCTCAGTCGAATGGAAAAAGCGGGCGTCCGCGTGACCGTGGTTCCGGCATCCCCCGACGGGGCCGTGAAGGCGAAGGCGGTAGCGGCCGCCATCCGGAAGAAAACCCGGCTGGTGGCAGTCGTCCACGCGTCGAACGTAACGGGTGCGATCCAGCCCGTGGAGCAGATTCTGCGCATCGCCCGGAAAGCCGGCGCCTACACGCTCGTGGACGCTGCGCAGACCGCGGGGTCGATCCCCCTCTCCCTCTCCGGCCTTTCCGCCGACCTGGTGGCGGCCTCCGGGCACAAGGGGCTCCTGGGTCCCCAGGGGACGGGTTTTCTCTACATCCGGGAGGGCGTTCCGCTCGTCCCGCTGATCGAGGGAGGGACCGGCAGCCGCTCCGAGTCGGACCGCCAGCCCGACTTCCTCCCCGACGCCTTCGAGTCCGGGACCCTGAACAGCGTGGGGATTGCCGGTCTTTCGGTTTCGCTCGCCTGGCTGCTGCGCAAAGGGGTAGACACGGTCCGCCGAAAGGAGATGGATCTCCTGGAGGAACTGGTGGAGGGGATGGGCCGGATAGGCGGCGTGACCGTGTACGGTCCTCGGGAGCCGTCACGCCGGGCTTCAGTCGTTTCGTTTCTCGTCGAGGGGATGGATCCCGCCGAGGTGGGACGTCGTCTGGAAAAGGGATTCGGCGTCCTGGTGCGGGCGGGCCTCCACTGCTCTCCGAACTCCCACCGAACGCTTCGTACCTTCCCGGAAGGGACGGTGCGCGTAAGTCCCGGCCCGTTCACCACGAGGAAGGAGATCTCCCGGTTTCTTCAGGGCTTGAGAAAGATCGCCGCCTCCCCCCGGTAACAGGGCCTTCGGATTTTCTCTATCCCTTCGCTTTCATTGACCTACCTGTCACTGCTGTGCGGCGCGCAGGAGGAAGATGATCGGTCCCGGCGTGATCGCCAGGCAAATCAGGAGCAGATATTTCGGAAACGGAAAGAGCCTGCTCATTCCGGCGATGAGCCCGATGCCGCCCCCTCCGCCGATCAAGGCGTTGCCTGGAAGATTGAACAGCACGCCGATGATGAGGTAGCGCTGCCGGAGCAGGAAGGGGACGACCCGCGACGGGGCGCTGCGCAGGAGAAATCGGAGGCGTTCCTCCGTGTCCAGCGGCTCGAGTGCCATCACCAGGTCCCGGCCCCGGTTGAGGTGGAACCACCCCAGGGCGCGGGCGAGGTGGCGAGGCGGAAGCAGCCTTCCGAACAGGAAGCTGAGCGACAAGGCGAACACGGTGCACAGGTAGACGAGAGCGATTCCCTTGCCCCCCAGCATCGCCATGAGCATGAGGCCAACCTCGATGCCGGGGAGGAAGGGGACTGCCAGAAGGAGAATGTAGAAAACGATCGAGGCGAACAGGAGGAAGACGGCCGTGTCGGCATGTTCGGGCCACATCTGGAATGCGACGAGATCCGCGAGCCACCCTGTCGCGTAATTCAGGAAGACGAGGATCCCCAGAAAGAGCGTGATCTTGGCCGCGAGCCGTATGCCTCTCCCGGCTGGCTTGGGGCTGGCCGATCCACCGCCGCCCTCTGGTTTCATTCGAACAGTTGTCCGCGGAACCAGTAGTTCCTGTCGATCGTCCAATACCACCGTTTATCGATCCACCGGGCCGTCGCATCCATGACATCGCCTTGCATGGTCCCTTCCCAGATCATGGTGCCGTGCGTCGGGCTCGTTGTCTGCGCCCGGAAACGGATTCCGTTCCCTTGTGTGGTCGCCGAATAGGTAGATTCCCGGAAGTTTAAATCTTCCGCACAGTCGCTGGAGACGAACATCCCGTCCCGAAAGATCAGGTAATCGTCATGATGGCTGGCCTCTTTTCCCTGTTCCCCCGACTTGACGAGAAACACTTTCCCGTCAAGGAGATGCGAGATCGATCCACCTCCCGGGGGTCCTGGGTCTTCCGTGGCCCATGTCGTTACGGACCGGGCCCAATGATCCGAAGGATTCGTGGTGGTCCGGTACCACTTCGTTTTTTTGCCGGTCCATGTGTAGCGCACGTCGATTTCATTACCCTTTACCTCGCCCTCCCAATGGATCACCCCGTTGGACTCGCCTCTGATGTCGGCAGTGAACGTGATGCCGTCTCCCTTTTTCGTCGACGTGTATTCACCCGCTTCGAATCCGTACTGTTTTTCGTAATACCTCGAACGGAACTTCCCGTCCCGGAAGATGTACGTGTCCTTCCCGTCTGCCTTCTTCCCCGCTTCGCCTCTCTCGACGACGAAGACCTTTCCGTCGAGCACCCCTTTTGCGCTACCTTCCGCAGCCACTGTCGTCTGCGCCAGGCAGGCAAGGAACA
>DATHRT010000243.1:0-5656 GCA_035464915.1 Candidatus Limnocylindria bacterium | reverse complement strand
TTCAGGGGGAGAAACCCGTGGCGCCCGCCCCCGAAATCGACGAAGGCCGCCTCGATCGCCTGGGCGACGTTGACCACCTTGGCCTTGTAGATGTTCCCCTTGAACTGTTTCCTGCGCTGGTTCTCCACCTCGAAATAGTCGAGGACGCCATCGCTGACGATGGCGACGCGGATCTCCTCGGGATGGGCCCCGTCGATGAGCATCACCTTCTTCGGCCCCTTCCCCGCGGAAACGACTTCCTCCTCTTCGCCCTCCTCCCGCTCTTCTTCCTCGTCCGGCAGGGGAGCCTCCTCGGAGGTGGTTCCTTCGGCCCCCGCGGGAGTCTCCGCAACAGGCAAGGGAGCCTCCTCCGAGTCCGCTTCGGCGGTCAGCGCCTCCTCTCCGGCGGCAGCCGGAACCTTCTTCCCGCGACGGCGTCCCCGGCGACGGCTTCGCCTCCGGCCCTTCCGCTGCGCGCCTGACGGTTCCGTTCCCTCCCCGGGTTCCCCGGTCTTCGCCTCGGTATCTGCCTCCCCGGCACCTTTTTCCAACGGGGACTCCCCCCGGGGGTCCTCGCCTTCCGGCGCCGGGACGGATTTCTCCTCTCCCGGAATCGCCGCGGGATCCTGCTTCCCGCGCCCCCGTCCCCGGCGGCGCCCCCGGCGACGTCCCTTCTTCACATCGGTGAGCGCGGTGACCGCCTCGGCAACCTCGAAGATTTCCGGCGCCGTCCCGACTGTCCTGTCTCCTCCGTTTTCCGCGGCGGCGTCCGCCGGCGGCGGCTCCTCCCGTGCGCCCTGGCTCTCCGCTCCTTCCGCGAAAAGAGTTCCGGACTCCTCCCCGGCAGCGGGCGGCAAAGGCGCTTCCCCGGTCTTTTTCCGCCGCGGGCTCCGTTTCCAGAACCTGCGTTTCTTTTTCTCTTCCGTCATCCGGTTCCTCCTGTTGACGGCCCCCTCCGTCGGGGGGCCTTTTACCCGCCGTCCGCGCCCTGACGCGCGCCGCGCTCTCTGTTGCGCTGCGCCCCGTCGGCGAGGAACCGGGGAAGAATACGGGGGAGATCGCACACATCCTCGATGACGGCGTGCGCGGGAAATCCCTCTTCCCCGCCCCCTACCCAGACAGCGAACATCCCCAGCTCGCGGGCCGGAACCAGATTCTCCCGGAGGTCCTCGCAAAAGAGGGAGTCCCGGGGGTCGATTCCGGTGGCCCGCAGGAGCTTCTCGTACGGGTAGCGGGACGGCTTGGCGACATATTCCATGAACTCGATACCGTAAATCCCTTCCATCATGTCCGAAATTCCCAGCGCCGAGAGAACCCGTCGGGCGTATGATTCGGACCCGTTGGTGAACACCACGCGCCTCCCCGGCAGGGAGGAGAGCATCTCCCCCAGTTCCGGCCTCGGCGGGACGATCTCGGGGATGGGAACGTCGTGGACGAACTCGAGATACTCGGCGGGGGATACATCGTGGTAATGCATGAGCCCGCGGAGCGTGGTCCCGAACTCCCGGAGGAAATCCTTGCGGACGCGCCCGGCGGTCAGCGGGTCGACGCCCAGCCGGTCCTGCACATAATGCTCGATCCGGGAATCCACGATTCTCCACAACTGAACGTGGGGGGGGTAGAGGGTGTTGTCCAGGTCGAATACGAAAAGCGGCCCCGACGCCATCCCTACAGCCCCCCGATCTCGACGCCGGATACGGCCAGGGACGGACACCCCGTGCTCCCGAACCACCGGAAATCGTCCCCCACGGCCACGACGTCCCGAAGGAGCGCCAGGACGTTCCCGGAAACGGCGAACCCCCGGACGGGCCCCTTCTCCTCCCCGGCCTGGAACCGGACGCCCGATGCCCCCACGGAGAAGTCGCCCGATACCGGGTCCGCCGTGTGGATCCCCAAAAACTCCATGAGGATGACGCCGTTCCCGAGCTCCGACATCATCTGCCTCACGCTCCGGCTTCCCGCCTTCACGCGCAGACCCATCGTGCCGACCGTCGGCGGTGCCTTGGGCGATAGGCGGCTGAGGCTCCCCGTCGTCCCCGTTCCACTCTTCCTTCCCCAGAACGTGTCGGAAAGGAAGGACACCAGCGTCCCGCTCCCGACCAGGACGTTTCGCCGGGAGGGAACCCCTTCCCCGTCGAAGACCGTCGCCCCGGTTCCTTCCGGATCGAGCGGGTCGTCGATCATTTCCACCAACGGAGAGGCGACGGGGCTCCCGATCTTCCCCGCGAGCATCGATTTTCCCTTGGCAACCTGCGGCGCGAGGAAGGAAGGGGCAAGCACATCGAGAAGGTCCGCCGCCGCCTCGTTTTCAAGAATCGCGGCGACGCGGCCGGAGGGCAGGGGGCGGCCCGAAAGCATCCGCAAGGCCTTGCGCCCGCTCTCTTCCGCGATCGGTCCCGGCCGGAGCTCGGAAAATCGGCGTGCGAACCCGAACCCGTACCCCGTCTGTCCCTCGCCCCCCTCCTCGGCCACGGATTCCACGGAGGCGAAATACCGGGACTCGCGCTGGACGTCCTCCCGTCCCCGGGAGTTCCGTAACCGTACTTCCGCCACCGTCTCCGTGAGGGAGGCGGTCCTCACCCGCTTCATCCTGGGGTCGACGGCCAGCGTCCGGCTTTCCAGTTCGCGCGTGAAATCCGCCTTCTCCTTCTCCCCCACCCGTTCGCAGGAGGGGTCGAACAGGAGCAGTCCCCCGTGCGCACCGTCGCCCGCGGACCCGTCCCGGCCGTTTTCCGGCAGTCCGTGGGCGTCGTCCCTGTCGGAGAGATCCGCGCAGAAGATCGCCGCGTCCACCGTCCTCCGTACGTCTTCCTCCCTTTCCCCGAACCCGTAGGAGAAGCCCATCCTTCCGTCCCGAAACACGCGGACTCCGAGGGAAAGCGTGTCCGAAAAGGAGATGCCGTCGATCCCGCCGTCCCGCGCCTCGTACCGGCGTAAGCGGGCACGGCGGATCCACAGCTCCGCCTCGCCCCCCCCGCGGCGGGACACCTCCCGTTCCACGAGGTCGAAGAGGCGGTCAGGCACGCCGCATCCCGGACAGATCGGACACCAGCGCGACCTCGTCGCAATCGGGGAACTTGGAACATTTAAGACAGTCGGTCCAGATCTTCTGGGGCAGTTCGGACTTGTCCACCTGCACAAATCCCAGCTTCGCGAAAAAATCGGGCTTGTACGTCAGGGCGAACACCCGCGAGATACCGAGGACGATCGCTTCGGATAGGCACGCCTCGACCAGTTGCGTCCCCACTCCCCGGCCCATATTCCCGTCGCGGACGGCGAGCGAACGCACCTCCGCCAGGTCCTCCCACATGATGTGGATCGCCGCGGACCCGATCACCTCCTCGCCGTCCTGTACGTACACGAAGTAGTCGCGCAGGTTCTCGTAGATTTCGGAGAGCGATCGGGGAAGCATGTCTCCCTTCCGCGCATACTCGGCAATCAGTTTCTGGATCGCCTTGACGTCTTTCATCCGGGCTTTACGGATCATCCCCGGGCCGCTCCCCTGATCAGTTCTCTCGCCTGCGCCCGTGCTTCCTCGGTCACGTCGGACCCCGATATCATCCGCGCGAGTTCCTTAATCCTATCCTGATTCGACAGCGGTTGCACCCCGGTTACGACCGAGGTTTTCCCGGGTTTCTTGGCGACGAGCAGGTGATTGTCCGCGAAGGCGGCCACCTGCGGGAGATGGGTCACGCAGACCACCTGGGCCGTCGTGCCGAGTCCCTTCAGGCGCGCTCCCACCCGCTCCGCCACCTTCCCGCCGATCCCCGTGTCGATCTCGTCGAACACCATCGTCCGGTTTTCCCTCCCCCGCGCGGAGGCGTTGCGGAGGGCAAGCATGACGCGTGAAAGCTCCCCCCCGGAAGCCGTCAGGGAAAGGGGGCGCATCTCCTGCCCCGGGTTGGCGCAGAAAAGAAGCTCCGCCTCGTCGAATCCGTTCGCCGAGAGGGATTCCGCTTCGGGTGCCCGGGAAACGAGCTCGACCCGGAATTTCGCGCCGGCCAGGGCCACCAGGGAAAGCTCCTTCTCGACCGCGGGTCCCATCCGCTTCGCCCCCTTGCGCCTCTTTTCGCCAAGCCCCGAGGCGAATCGCACACCTTCCTCCTCTTCCCTCCGCAACTGTTCCCGCAACCGGTTTTCCTCTTCCCGCGCCCCCTCGAGGCTTTCCCGTTCCGTCCGAAGCGCCGCAAGCGTAGTAAGAAGCCCCGGGACATCGGTTTTGTATTTCCTTTTCAGACGCCGGATCTCGCTCAGTCTTTCTTCCGCCCGCTCCACCGCTTCGGCGGACAGATCGACCGAAACCGACAGCCCGGTCACCTCCCGGGCCAGTTCCTGGGCCTCGATCCGGATCGATCGGACGCGGTCGACGAGGGCTTCGATCCTCGGATCGACCGCAGCCGCCTCCTTGAGCCTTGCGACGGCAAAGGACAGGGACGTGACCGAGGAATGCTCCGAGGAGGAGAGGGCGTCCTCGGCGCCCCGGAGAGCCTCCTGCACCTTCGAAGCGTTGCGGACGACGAGGAGGTCCGCGGTGAGCCTCTCCTCCTCCGCGGGGTCGAGGGCGGCCCGGGAGAGCTCCCCGATCTGGAAATCGAGATGCTCGCCCTGCTGCCGCGCACCCGCTCCGCGCGACGCCGCCTCCTCCACCTTGCGCCGGCTGGCGGAGATCTGGCGGTACCGCCGCCGCATCTCCGCCGCCTCCTGCGCGGTCCCCGAGAAATCGTCCAGCGCGGACAGCGCGGCCGTCCGCGACAGCAACCGGGGGACGCTGTGCTGCCCTACCATCTCCACGAGCAACGGCGACAGCTCCGCGAGGGCGGACTGCGAGACCATCCGGCCGTTGAAGTAGGCACGGCTTCGCCCCGCGGCGGGAATGACCCGCCTGAGCACCAATTCCTCCTCCCAGGGGAAGCCCGCCTCCTCCCACGCCTCCTGCAGGTCCGTACGCCCCGGGAGATCGAAGCGTGCGGAAACCTCCGCTTCCTCCTCCCCCGCCTTTACGGCCATCGGGTCCGCCCTCTCGCCCAGCGCGAGGTGGATCGCCTCCACCAGGATCGATTTGCCCGCCCCCGTCTCTCCCGTCACGATGTTCAAGCCCGGGGCGAACGGAACGCGGACGTCGCTGAAGATGGCGAGATTGCGGACGGAGAGTTCGATCAACATTTCGGAAGGCGAATCACCGCTCTCCCCACTTGAGCTTGGTCCGGAGAACGGCGAAGTAATCCTTGAATGGGGAGCGGAAGAAGCGGAGGGGAGCGTCCGCCCGCTTCACCTCGATCACATCCCCTTCCCGGATACCCAGCCCCACCTGCCCGTCCAGGGTGAGAAAGACGTCGGTCTCCCGTGTGCGCAGCTTCGCCCGGATCTCCATGTCGTCGGGAATGACGATCGGACGGTTCGTGAGCATGTGCGGGCAGATCGGCGTGATCACGATGGCGCGCAGGGTCGGGTAGAGAATCGGCCCCTGTGCCGCGAGAGAATAGCCCGTCGACCCGGTGGGCGTGGAGATGATCAGCCCGTCCGCCTTGAACGACGAGAGGAACAACTCGCCGACCGTCGTCTCGATGTCGATGATCCTGGCAAGCGCCCCCTTGTTGATGACGACGTCGTTCAACACCGTGTAGTTGGCGACCCGCTCCCCCAGCCGGTGCACATGGGCGATGAGCATCATCCTCTC
>DATHRT010000242.1:0-7223 GCA_035464915.1 Candidatus Limnocylindria bacterium | reverse complement strand
TCCCAAGGCAAGTGCGCTACCAGGCTGCGCTACGTCCCGACGTTGTAAAAAAATTACCCCTACCCGAACACCCCGCTGGTTTTCAGCTCCTCGATGATGCGCCGCACCGCCAGGCCCCGGTGGCTGATCCTGTTCTTCTCCTCGGTGGTGAGTTCCGCCATCGTCTTCGGGGAGCCCTTGACCCGGAAGACCGGGTCGTACCCGAAACCGCTGTCCCCGCGCGGGACGGGTACGATCTCCCCGTCCACGCGGCCGGTCGCCTCGGCGATCATCCGGCCGGGGAGAGCAGCCGCGGCCACGCAGAGAAACGCCGCGGTCCATGGCTTGGGATGAGGATTCAGCTCTTCGAGAAGCAACGCGATGTTCTTCTCGTCGTTCGCTTCCTCCCCTGCATAGCGGGCGGAATGCACGCCAGGCCGGCCGCCCAATGCCTCCACCGCAAGGCCGGAATCGTCCGCAATGCAGAGGATATTGTACTCTTTCGCGTAATAGAGCGCCTTGATCTTCGCGTTCTCCGCGAAGGTCTTCCCCTTCTCGCGCGGCTCCATTCCGGCCGGCAGGTCGGGCAACGTCAGGACCTCGACGTTTTTCTGAAGCCCCAACCCGAGCAGCGCCCGGATCTCCATTGCCTTCCCGCGGTTCCGGGTAGCGATCAACAGCTTCAACGGCCACCCCCCTTCCACTGCTTCTGGACCTGAAGAATCCGTTTCCCCGCACGCACCGCCGCCTCGAGCATCCGGTCCAGCTGCCCCCGCGTGAACGGGGCCCCCTCGGCCGTCCCCTGGACCTCGATCAGATTCCCGCTCCCGGTCATGACGATGTTCATGTCGACCTGGGCATTCGAATCCTCCGCGTAGTCGAGATCGACCAGGGTGCGGCCCTCGAGCATCCCCACGCTGACCGCCGCCACCGGCTCCCGGACGGGGTTTCCCGGGATTACCCCGCTGTCGACCAGCCGGGAGCATGCCTGCCACAGGGCGATCCAGGCCCCGTTGATCGACGCGGTGCGTGTCCCGCCGTCCGCCTGGAGAACGTCGCAATCGATGGTTATCGTTCTCTCGCCCAAGGAGCCCTGTTCCACGACGGCGCGAAGCGACCTCCCGATCAGCCGCTGGATCTCCTGCGTTCGGCCCTGGACTTTCCCGGTGCGCCCTTCCCGCTGGGTCCTCGTGTTCGTCGCCCGCGGCAGCATCGCGTACTCGGCGGTCACCCAGCCCTTACCCGTTCCCCGGAGGAACGGAGGAACGCGATCCTCGACCGACGCGGCGCAAACCACTTTCGTCTCGCCCAATTCGTAGAGCACCGACCCCTCGGCGTGCTTCTGCACCCCCGCCGTCACGCGGATCTTCCGGAGATCCCCCGCTTTTCTCCCGCCCGCGCGCATCCCCCTCCATCCTCCCCCATCTCCCGGCAGCACGGCACAAGGTGCGCCTTCCCGGCAAATAATAGATTATCCGGGAAAATCGCCTGCCGGGGAACCCTTTTTACCGCTTTTCTGCATCATACGGTATAGTCGCGCGGAATGCGGCGCACGAAACCCCTTGCACGGGCAATCTTTTGACCGGGATGGTGGTTCATTGATCGTGGGTGTTCCCAAAGAGACGTTTCCCGGGGAGCGGCGCGTCGCCCTCGTGCCGGGCGTTCTTCCCTCCCTCGGCAAGGCGGGTATCCAGGTTCTCGTGGAACCTGGTGCCGGGTCCTCAGCGGGATTTCCGGACTCCGCCTACGAGGAAAAGGGCGGGAAAATCGCCCCTTCCCGGGCCGATCTGTTCGGATCGGCCGACCTCATACTCCACGTGCGCGCTCTCGGCGCCAACCCCGTGGCGGGCAGGGCCGACGCAGCGCTGTATCGGGCCGGCCAGACCGTGATCGCGCTCTGCCGTCCTCTTTCCCACCCGGAACCCGTCAGGGAATTGGCCGAAAGCGGCGTCACCGTCTTCTCCCTGGAACTCCTGCCGCGGATCACCCGGGCCCAGTCGATGGACGTCCTCTCGTCGATGTCCACGGTGTCGGGGTACAAGGCGGTGCTGCTCGCGGCCGCGGAACTGCCCCGGATGTTCCCGCTGCTCATGACCGCCGCGGGGACCGTTTCCCCCGCCCGCGTCTTCGTCGTCGGGGGGGGAGGCGTGGCGGGACTGACGGCAATCGCCACGGCAAGACGGCTTGGCGCCGTTGTGGAAGCCTACGACGTCCGCGCCGCGGCCAAGGAACAGGTGGAGAGCCTGGGGGCGAAATTCGTGGAGATTCCGCTCCCGGGCGAAAGCGGCGAGGGGGAGGGCGGGTACGCCAAGGCCCTGGACGAGGAGTTCTACCGGCGGCAGCGGGAGACGATGTCCCGCGTCGTAGCCGGGAGCGACGTCGTCATCACCACCGCCCAGGTCCCGGGGAAGAAGGCCCCCCTCCTCGTCACCGGGGAGATGGTGGCCGGCATGGCGCCCGGGTCGGTGATCGTGGACCTCGCGGCGGAACAGGGGGGGAACTGCGAACTCACGCGCGCCGGCGAGACCGTCGTCGCGCACGGCGTGACCGTCCTGGGCCCCGTGAATCTCACCTCGACCGTGCCGCACCACGCAAGCCAGATGTACGCGAAAAACACTGCCGCCTTTCTTCTGCACCTCGTGAAGGACGGGAATCTCCTCCTCGACTCCGGGGACGAGATCACCCGGGAAACGCTCGCTGCGCAGGGGGGCGACGTAGTCCACCCGCGGGTGCGGGCGGCCCTCGGGCTCCCCGCGGAACCCGTGTCACGGGAAAGGAGTTCCTGATGGAGGGATTGATCGCAAGCCTTACGATCTTCGTCCTTGCCATCTTCGTGGGGTTCGAGGTGATCACCAAGGTGCCGCCGACGCTCCACACGCCGCTCATGTCCGGGTCGAACGCCATCTCGGGGATCACCCTGGTCGGCGCCCTGCTTTCCGCCGGCCACCAGCACACCCTGCTCACGACGATCTTCGGTTTCGTCGCGGTGGTCTTCGCCACCATCAACGTCGTGGGGGGATTCCTCGTCACCCACCGGATGCTCGGGATGTTCCGGAAAAAGGAGGACCGATGAGCGGCGCCCTGATCAACCTCTCCTACCTTGCCGCGTCGGCCCTGTTCGTCTTCTGCCTGAAGGGGCTATCGCACCCGCGGACCGCGGTGCGGGGGAATCTTTACGGGGCGCTGGGGATGCTCCTGGCCGTGGCGGTAACGCTTCTGGACCGCCAGATCGTGAGCTTCGAGGTCATCCTCGCGGGAATTCTTTTCGGGTCCGCCGTCGGGGCCGCCTTCGCCGTGAAGGTGCCGATGACGGCCATGCCCCAGATGGTCGCCCTGTTCAACGGGTTCGGAGGAGGCGCCTCCGTGCTGGTGGCCGGCGCAAGCTTTCTCGAGACGGTCGCGGCAGGGTCTCCCCCTTCCGCCCGCTTCCTGGTGGCCGTCTCCTTGACCGCCATCATCGGCGCGGTCACCTTCTTCGGCAGTCTTGTCGCCTTCGGCAAGCTCCAGGGGCTCATCACCGAGAAGGCGGTGGTCTTCCGGGGGCAGCAGGCGGTGAACGCCGCCATCGGGCTGGTTTGCGTCGTCCTGGGAGGGTGGCTCGTGACGGCCCCCTGGAATCCCGCAAGCTACCTCGCGCTCGCCGGGGTCGCCTCCGTCCTGGGGGTGCTGCTCGTGATCCCCATCGGGGGGGCGGACATGCCCGTCGTGATCGCCCTGCTGAACTCCTACTCGGGGCTCGCGGGGGCGGCCACGGGTTTCGTCCTGGACAACAACGTCCTGATCATCGCCGGCTCGCTCGTCGGGGCGTCCGGGATCATCCTCACCCGCATTATGTGCAAGGCGATGAACCGGTCGCTGGGAAACGTCCTGTTCGGCATCGGGGGTACGGTGGGAACGGGAGTTGCCCCGGGAGAGGAGGTCTATGAGGGGAAGGTCAAGTCGGCCTCGCCCGAGGAGGTGGCGATGCTGTTCGACACGGCGCGACGGGCGGTTATCGTTCCCGGGTACGGTATGGCCGTCTCCCAGGCGCAGCACGCCGTGCGCGACCTGGCCAACCTGCTCGAATCGCGGGGGTGCGAGGTGGAGTTCGCGATCCACCCGGTGGCGGGGCGGATGCCGGGACACATGAACGTCCTGCTCGCGGAAGCGAACATCCCGTACGACAAGCTGAAGGAAATGGACGAGGCCAACGCCGGCTTCCCGCAGACGGACATTGCCCTCGTGATCGGAGCCAACGACGTGGTGAACCCGATGGCGCGCACCGATCCGGACAGCCCGATCGCCGGGATGCCCATCCTGGACGTGGACAAGGCCCGGACCGTGGTGGTGGTCAAACGCTCTCTAAGTCCCGGGTTCGCCGGGATCCCCAATCCCCTGTTCGCCGCCGACAACACCGTCATGCTGTTCGGAGACGGGAAAAAGGCAATTCTCGAGCTGATCGCGGCGCTCAAGGAATTCTGACCGGGCGGACCGGCAGGGAAGACGACTCACCCGGTTTCGCGCGAATGCGCGTCCAGGACCTTGCGCACCTTGGCGCCCAGGGCGCTCGCCTTGAAGGGTTTCTGGAGATATTCCGCCCCGTGCTCGAAGACCCCGTGGTGCAGGATGGTGTCGTCCGTGTACCCGGACATGAAGAGGACGCCCATCTCGGGTCGAAGGGCGGTCAGCCGCCGTGCCAGTTCGGGACCGGTCATCCCGGGCATCACGACGTCGGAGATCAGGAGGTGGATCGGCCCCTTTTGCCGCCCGCTCACCTCGAGGGCCTCCGCTCCCCGGCTCGCTTCCAGGACGTCGTATCCGTGGTGGGAGAGGATCTCGCGGACCAGGTCCCGCACCAGTTTCTCATCCTCCACCACGAGGACGGTCTCCTTCCCGCCGGACGGGTACAGGTAGGCAACCTCCTTCTCCTCCAATTCGGCGACCGCCTCCTCGCCCGGAAGAAGGACCTTGAACGTCGTTCCGCGTCCCACCTCGCTGTACGCCCAGATGTACCCGCCGCTCTGCTTCACGATGCCGTAGACGGTCGCCAGCCCGAGACCCGTCCCCTTCCCCACCTCCTTGGTCGTGAAGAACGGCTCGAAAAGGCGGGACATCGTATGCTCGTCCATGCCGACTCCCGTGTCGGTGACTGCCAGGATCACATAGGATCCGGGCTGGACGGGGTCGTGCCGGCTGGCATAGCTCTCGCCGATTTCCATTTTTGACGTTACGAGGATGAGCCTCCCCCCGTTCCGCATCGCGTCCCGCGCGTTGACTGCCAGGTTCACGATGACCTGCTCGATCTGCCCCGGGTCGGCCCTCACGTAGCCGAGGTCGTCCGCAAGGGAGGTGACAAGCTCGATGTTCTCCCCGATCAGGCGGCGGAGCATCTTCTCCATGTCCGTCACCACCTGGTTCAGGTCCAGCACCTTCGGCTGGAGGACCTGGCGGCGGCTGAACGCCAAGAGCTGGCGTGTAAGCGACGCGGCCCGGTCGCCCGCTTTCCGGATTTCCAGCACCTCCCGGTGTGCCAGCTCGCCCTCGGGGAGATCCATCAGCAGCAGATCGGTATATCCGATGATGGCCGTCAGCAGATTGTTGAAATCGTGGGCGATCCCCCCCGCCAGCCTTCCGACCGCCTCCATCTTCTGCGCCTGGCGAAGCTGCTCCTCCACCCGCCGTTCGTTCGTCACATCCCGCTTGACCGCCACGTAGTTGATCACTTCCCCGCCTGCCTCCCGCACGGGGGAGATGACCGCCTCCTCCTCGTAAAGGGTCCCGTCTTTCCGCAGGTTCTGGAAGACGCCCGACCAGACGTCGCCTCTTGTCAGGGTTTCCCACAACTCCTCGTAGAAGGAGGGGTCCTGCCTGCCGCTCTTCAAAATCCGGGGGTTTTTCCCGAGAATCTCGTCGCGGTGGTAGCCGGTGATGCGCTCGAAAGCAGGATTGACGTACTCGATGGCGCCGGCGGCGTCGGTGATCATGATGATTTCCGCGGACTGCTCCACGGCCGTCGCGAGACGTTGGAGGGTCTCCTCCGATTTTTTACGCTCGGTGACGTCGGTGATGATGGACATGATGCCGGTAATGGTCCCGTCGGCGGCGCGGAGGGGAGAGGTGGAGACGCTGATGTCGATGGGTGACCCGTCCTTTCGGCGGCGGCGAAGCTGGATCCCGGTGAACGTCTTCCCCTGCAGCGCCATCTCCCGTAGGGCGCGGAACTCTTCCTGCTTCTCCTCGGACACGATCGGATGGGGTTTGCCGAGGGCTTCCTCCGCGGTCCAGCCGAACATCCGCTCGGCGGCCGGGTTCCACAGCGAGATGTTCCCCGAAGCATCGAAGGCCACGATGGAGAGCGGTGCGTCGTGGATCAGTGCCCGGAAGGTTTCGGCAGCGATCGTACTGTCGATCCGCCCCCCGTCGCCCGGCCCGTTTCGATTACGCTTCCCCTCCATCCTGCTCACCCACTCCCGGTGGTTTTCATGAAACGAACGTCAACCCTCACCATAATTATTTAAAATATCACAGGAACTATTCCCGAAAAGCGAAATCGGCCCCGCCCGAAAGCGAGGCCCGGGAGTCCCTCGTTCCGGGGTTTTTCTTGCCATCCGATTCCCGGAGACGGTATCTTCAACTATAATCCCCACAGACACCCTGACTCGATCCCGGGGGTACGGAGGTTGCCATGCGCAAGATCTGGATGTTGATAGCAGGGATTGTTCTTTCGTGTGCCCTGGCCGTCCCGGCCCTGGCCAAGGCGGACGGCGCCGGCGTCTATCGACGGTGCTTCGGGTGCCATCAGTCGACCGGGGGGGGAATCGCGGGCGTCTTCCCGCCCCTCGCGGGGCACGCGGGCAAGCTCGTCGCCGCCGGACGATCCTATCCCATCCAGGTGGTCCTGTACGGCCTCAAGGGCGAGATCGAGGTCGAGGGGAAGAAGTACAACGGCGTAATGACCGCTCTCGGCGGCCAGCTGAACGACGAAGAGATCGCAGCGGTGCTGAACCATGTCCTTGCCAGCTGGGGAAACGACAAGCTGCTGCCCAAGGGGCACAAGGAGATCACCCCCGCCGAGGTCAAGGCTCTGCGGGGGAAAAAACTCACCCCGGAGCAGGTCTACGGGGTACGGCAGAAGCTCCAGATCAAGTAGGAACGGGGCTACTCCCCGTGCGGGTTTGCGCCCGCACGGGGGGTGCCGCCCGTCCAGTCCCGGAAAAAGCGTTTTCCCCCATGCTCCGTGATTCTTCCGACATCGATGGTCCTAT
>DATHRT010000241.1:0-4909 GCA_035464915.1 Candidatus Limnocylindria bacterium | reverse complement strand
GTGCTCGGAATGCCCGTGGTAGCGGTACGTCTTGCATTCGAGAAAGGTCGGCCCCTCCCCCGACCGTGCCCTGTCGATCGCCTTTCGGGCCGCCTTCATCACGGAGTGGAGGTCGTTCCCCGAGCAGACCTCCCCCTTGAAACCATAGCCGGCGGCCCGGTCCGCCACGTCCTCTACCGCGAACTGCAGCTCGTTGGGCGTGGAGTACGCATAGAAGTTGTTCTCGCAGAGGAACACAACGGGAAGCTTGTAGATGGCGGCGAAATTCATCGCCTCGTGCACATCCCCCCGGCTGCTCGCCCCCTCGCCGAAGAAGGCGATCGCCACCCGGTCCTCTCCCTTGATCCGGAACTTGTACGCCGTCCCAGCGGCGACGGGGAGGGTGGAGCCCAGCATCGAAGTGGAACCGAAAATGCAATGGGAGAAATCACCCCCGTGGAGAAAGGAGTCTTTTCCCTTGGAGAAGCCGTCTCGTTTGCCCAAGATCTGTGCCATCAGCCGGTTCGGATCCGCCCCCTTGACGAGGAAGGCGCCCAGGTCGCGGTGCAGCGGGAAGATCCAGTCGTCGGGCCGCAGGTCGTGGCAGACCCCCACCACGACGGCTTCCTGTCCCTTCCCGGAGTAGACTCCGCCCTGGATCCTCCCCTGCTTGTCGAGGGCGGAGATGCGGTCCTCGAACTCCCGGATAAGGCGAAGCCAGAAATAGAGTTCCCGCTCCTTCTGCTCGGTCATGGCCCCTCCGCTGCAAACGTTAGATGTCGATCGCCTCGCCGCCCAGCATCAGTGCTGCCTCCCGGATCGCCTCCGGCAGGGTCGGGTGGGCATGCACGGTTTTGCCGATCTCGTGGTACGTCGCCTCGAGCGTGCGCGCCAGGCCAAGCTCGGCAATGATGTCCGACGCGCCGTGTCCTATTATATGGCACCCGATGACCTCGCCGTAGCGCTCCTCGGCCACCATCTTCACGAATCCCTCCGTATGCCCCGACGCCACCGCACGCCCCAGCGCCGTGAACGGGAACTTCGACACCTTGACCGGGATTCCCCTCTTCTTCGCCTCCTCCTCCGAGAGTCCGACCGTGGCCACCTCGGGCTGGCAGAAGATGCAGGACGGGATCCGGTCACGGTCGGGGGGACGCACCTTAAGCCCCGCGATGATCTCCGCCGCCGCCACCCCCTCCGCGGACGCCTCGTGGGCCAAGAGCATCCCGCCGATGACGTCCCCTATCGCGTAAACGGTCGGACAGGCCGTGCGTAAGGAATCGTCCACATCGATATACCCTTTCGTGAGCTTCACGCCGCACGCCTCGAGCCCGAGCGCGTCCGTAAGCGGCTTCCTCCCCACGGCGACGAGGAATTTCTCCGCGGAAAGCTTCTCCTCCTTGCCCTCCCGGGTGACGGCCATCGTCCCCGCCGCCTTGTCCAGCGCCTTCGCCGGGGCGGAGGTGAGCACCCGGATTCCCTGCTTCTTGAACGACTTCTCCAGCTCCTTCGCCACCTCCCGATCCGTCCGGGGGAGAAGCTGGTCCTCCATCTCGACGACCGTCACCTCGGCGCCGAACGTCCGGTAGATGTAGGCGAACTCGACCCCCACCGCGCCGCCGCCCAGGACGACGACCGAGCCCGGCATCACCTCCTGCGCGAGCGCGTCGTCGCTCGTGAGGACCGTCTTGCCGTCCGGCTCGATCCCGGGCAGCCCCCGCACCGCCGTCCCCACGGCGATCAGGATGTTTTTCGCTTCGATCTCTTCCTCGCCGGCCCTGACCGTCGTGGGGGACGAAATCACGGCGTTCGCCGCGATCAGCTCGATACCGTTCTTCCGGAAGAGGAAGGAGACCCCCTTCGACATGCGTTCGGCCACCTTCCGGCTGCGCCGGATGACCTGCCCGTAGTCGACCGAAAGTCCCTTCACGGTGATTCCGTAGTCCGCGGCGTTCTGCATCTGTCGGTACAGGTCGGCGCTTTTCAGGATCGCCTTGGAGGGGATGCACCCCCAGTTCACGCAGACGCCTCCCGGTCTGTCCCTCTCCACAACCGCCACGCGCAGGCCGAGCTGCGTCGCCCGTATCGCGGCCACGTAGCCTCCCGGACCCGCTCCGATTACCACAAGGTCGAACGTTCTCATCGGCATCCCTCACGAAAGCGAAATCGACTCGATCTGCAGGATCACGTCGTTCATGAACCGGGTGGCCGTCCCCCCGTCGATCAGCCGGTGATCGAACGAGAGGCTTGCGTACACCATGTCACGGGAGACGATTTTTCCGTCCCGGACGACGGGCCGCCGTACGATCTTGTGAATGCCCAGGATCGCCGCCTCGGGGACGTTGATTACGGGATAGCTGAACAGCCCACCGATCGACCCGATACTCGTTACCGTGAAGGTGCTCCCGGAAAGGTCGGACAGAGGGAGCGCCCCGTTGCGTGCCCCCTGCGAAAGCCGCTCGATCTCCCGGGCGAGCTCCACGATCGTTTTCTCCCCCGCGTCGCGGATGACCGGCACGACGAGCCCGTCCTCCATGTCCACGGCCACGCCGATGTCGTACCGCTTCTTCCTCACGATCTCGCCGCGGGCCTCGTCGAGAGACGCATTCATCGCCGGATGGGTCCGCAGCGCCGTGACGACCGCCTGGACGATGAACGGCAGAATCGTGATCTTCACCCCTTCCTTCGCCCCGATTTCCCGCAAGGACTCCCGCATCGCGAGTAGGTTCGTGGCGTCCGCCTCGTCGACCAGAAGCGCGTGGGGAATCGTCGACTTGGAAAGGACCATTTTCTTCGCGGCCATTCGGCGCTTTCCCCGGAAGGGGATGCGCTCCTCCGCAGCCGTGATGGAGGAAGAAGCGTCAGGGGCGGCGGCGGACCCGCGGACATCCTCCTCGGTCACGCGCCCTTGCGGGCCCGTCCCGGATACGGCCGAGATGTCCACCCCGAGATCCCTGGCCAGACGGCGGACCGCAGGAACGGCAAGGACATCCTCTCCCGGGGAAGATGGTTCCGGGGGCGCAACGGATTCTCCGGGAGCGATTTCGATGACGGCGAGGACCGCCCCGACCGGGACGACCTGTCCCGGCTGCGCCACGATCTTCGCCAGGATGCCGGTCACGGGGGAGGGCATCTCCATCGCCGCCTTGTCGGTCAGAATCTCGACCAGGAGGTCATCTTCCTTTATCGGCGTCCCTTCGGCCACCAGCCAGCGGACGATTTCCCCCTCCGCCACCCCCTCGCCGATGTCGGGAAGTCGAAGCTCGAACTCCACCCGGAGAACTCCCTTCTACGGTTTTATCACCACCATCTTGATGCTGGTCATCTCCTCGACGGCGAACCGGACCCCTTCCCGTCCGAGGCCGCTCAGCTTGTTGCCGCCGTACGGCATGTGGTCCACCCGGAAGATGGACGTGTCGTTGATCATCACGCCACCCACGTTGATCCGGTCGATCGCGTACATCGCCTTCCGGAGTTCGTTCGTGTAGACTCCGGCCTGCAGTCCGTACGGGGAGTCCTCGACCATCGCCACCGCATCCTCGAAGGAGTCGTACTCGTAGATCGAGACGAGCGGGGCGAACGCCTCCTGGCACATGACCTTCATCTCGGGCCGCGCGTTGACCAGCACCGTGGGATACAGGATCCTCCCCTCCCGCTTTCCGCCGATCAGCACTTTGGCCCCCTCGGCCACCGCCTCGCGGATCCATTTCTCCGCCCGGATCGCCTCGGTCTCGTCGATCATCGGGCCGACCTCGCAATCCTTGTCCAGCGGGTTCCCCACCTTGAAGGCAGCCGTGGTCTCCACGAACCGCTTCGTGAACTCCTTGGCGATCGATTTGTGCACATACAGCCGCTGCAGGGAAATGCAGACCTGCCCGGAGTTGGCGAAGGCGCTTACCGCGCATCGGGGGATCGCCGCGTCGAGGTTGGCGTCCGGCTCGATGATCGTTCCCGAGTTGTTCCCAAGCTCCATCGTGACCTTCTTCAGGCCCGCCTTCCGGATGATCGCCTCCCCCACCGGAGGGCTTCCCGTGAAGGAGATCTTCGCGACCCGCGGGTCGGTGGTCATCCACTCCCCCACCGTCCCGCCCGGGCCGACGACGACGTTCATGGCCCCGGGCGGCAGCCCCGCTTCCTCGAGGATCTCCCCGAGCCGGATCGCCGTGAGCGGCGTGGTGGACGCCGGCTTGAGGACGAGCGTGCACCCCGCCGCCAGCGCCGGACCCACCTTGTGGGCGACCAGGTTCAGCGGGAAGTTGAACGGCGTGATGGCGGAGACCACTCCGATCGGGCAGCGAAGATAGTACCCCACCCTGCCCTCCCCGGCGACGCTTGCATCCATGGGGATGGTCTCGCCGTGAACGCGCTTGGCCTCTTCGGCGGAGAACTGGAACGTCTCGATCGCGCGCGTCACTTCCCCGAAGGAGTATTTCCACGCTTTCCCCGCCTCCCGGCAGATGATCGTGGCGATCTCGTCCTGGTGTTTCGCGAGCAGCTGGCTCGTTTTCTCGAGAATCCGGAAACGCCTGTGGGCGGGCAGGCGCGAATAGGAGGGAAACGCCGCGTGGGCGGCGGCGATGGCTTTCTCGACCGTTTTTTTCGACGCCACCGGGACCACCCCGATGGTTTCCCCGGTATACTTGTCGATGACCTTCATCGTCTCCTTGCCCTCCACCCATTTCCCTCCCACGAGCAGCTTGTACTTTCCTTCCGTTATCTTCATTGTCCCCTCTCTTTTCCCGGGTTCATGCAGGGCGAAGTCACTTCTCCGAAATCCCGATGACTTTTCTTGCCATTTTGGCTTTCTCGGGAAGGTTGGCCTGGCGCAGCATGACGATCCGCTGGGCCTGCGGCGACCCGGCCCCGTGCAGGGCTTCCACCAGTGTCGCCGCCGACGTCATGTTCTCGATGTACCGGCAAAGCCTGCGCT
>DATHRT010000240.1:0-2411 GCA_035464915.1 Candidatus Limnocylindria bacterium | reverse complement strand
ATCGTGAGCGGCGGGGAGGTTCGTGGAGAGAACGAAATGCAGTCGACACCCTTTGCCGGATCGTCCCCGGAATCGCCCAGCGGGTCGCTGGCAGAGGGGACCGCCCGCCTCTCCCAAAGGTACTCCGGGTCCGTCCTGTTCCAAATCTTCAAAGGGGAGAAGCCCCCGGACAATCCGCTCGCCTTCGATGCCCGGGCTCTGGCCCGATAGACTCGTTCGTCTTATCAATATCCCCTTGACGAAACTGTTTGGAACCGGGTACGAAGAATCATCGATTGACAAGGAGGAAAGCATGTCGACGGAGAAGAATCTGAAAGAGGCGTTTGCGGGCGAGAGCCAGGCCAACCGGATGTACCTGGCCTTCGCCAAGAAAGCGGAGTCGGACGGATACCCACAGATTGCGAAACTTTTCCGCGCGGCCGCCGCGGCGGAGACGGTGCACGCCCACGCCCATTTCCGCGTGATGGGGGGAGTGAAGGACACAGCGGCCAACCTTCAGGCCGCCATCAGCGGGGAGGGGTACGAATTTCAGAATATGTACCCGGACTTTCTCAAAGAGGCGGAAGCGGAAAAAAACATTCCCGCCGCGGTCTCCTTCCGGAACGCCCTGGCCGTCGAAAAGATCCACCACGACCTCTATTCGCAGGCGCTGGCAAGCATAAAGAACGGAAAGGACCTTGCCGGGCAGGACATTTTCGTCTGCGAAGTCTGCGGCAATACGGTGTACGGCCATGCACCGGACAAGTGTCCGGTCTGCGGCGTGGAGAAGTCGAGGTTCACGCGGATTCCGTAGAAAATCCGGCATTCCGTTCCACGCGCAAAAGAAAAAAGAAGGGGATCATCTCTCTCCCATCCGTTACGGCACAACGGAGGATCGTCTGCGGGTTGCTTACCGGGGCGCAGCCGTTCGTCTTTTGTCCACGCTGCGGATACGTTCGGGAGATGGATGGGCTATTGTCTCCCCCCCCGTTTCCCGGTAGGATAGGAACAGCGGAACGGGTTCGGCCAACCAGCAGGCAACCGCTTATCAATCCACAGTAGACCAGGGCAGTACACAGGCGCGGAAGGCGGCCCGGTGGCCGATTCTTCCCCTCGACGGTAGGGATTCCCTTCCCCCGCGGCTTGCGTCGGAGGCAGGAGGCAGGGAGTTCCGGCAGGAGGTGGGGCCCCCATGTTCGTGCATGCCTTCAGGAGGGCGACCTGTTTTACCAGGCCGGTGGTGATCTCCCGCAGGTATTTCGACCGGAGCACCGACTGCGGGTGCGGTGCCTTCGTCGTGATCAACGACGAGGGCTGGATCGTGACGGCGGCCCACCTTTTATCCTCGTTCGGAAAGATCCAGCAGGACGCGGAGGCGATTGTCGAGTATTACCACACGATCCATACGATCGAGCAGGAGGAGGGAGTCCCCCGGGAGGAGAGATTCGAGAGGATCCGGCGCCTCAAGGACGACCCGAAGTGGATCACCAATCTCTCGTACTGGTGGGGCATGGACGGAGTGCAGCTCGCAGACATCCGGCCCCTCCCGGAAGGGGACCTCGCACTCGGCCGTCTTACGCCGTTTGACCCGAATGCGTGGGCCGATTACCCGGTATTCAAATCCCCCGGCGACCTGGGTGTCGGGACAGCTCTTTGCAAAATCGGTTATCCGTTCCAGAAGATACAGGCCTCCTTTCGCGAAGCGAACAATTCCTTCGATCTCAGCCCCGCGGCACGAACGCTGGCCTGCTTTCCGATGGACGGGCTCTATACAAGGACGCTGAGCGCTGGAAAATCCGGCGATGGGAGATACGACATCAAGTTCCTGGAGACGTCGTCGCCGGGCCTGAAGGGCCAAAGCGGCGGCCCCATCCTCGACGCGAACGGCACCATCTGGGGTGTCCAGAGCCGGACCGACCATTACGCCTACGGCAGCGTCTACCGGGTGGAAAAGGACGGAAAAGAGGTCGAAGAAGACCAGTGCATCAACCTGGGGGTCGGCATCCATCCGGAGGTGATCGTCCAGTTTCTTAAGGATAACGGGATACGGTTCGCCCTTTCCGACTACTGACCGTTTCCCCCGCGGCGCCGCCCTTTCCCGGCGGAATCAAAACCGCACCATTTGTTTCCCGTTTCCCGAAAAGCGGTTTCGCCGTACCGGGGCACAATGGTGTAAAATCGTTCCCAACCATCTCCCAGGAGGACTGTTGCCGTGCAGGATTTCGAAAAACTCGGGGTGTTCTACCTCGGGCGCGAATTCGACCTTGCGAAAAACACCCTCAAGGAAGACCTGGTCCTCTACGATTCCCGGGACCTGGTCACTCACGCCGTTTGCGTGGGGATGACGGGGAGCGGGAAGACGGGGCTTTGCATCGGTCTCCTGGAGGAGGCGTTGATCGACAACATCCCCGCCATCGTGGTGGACCCCAAGG
>DATHRT010000239.1:0-18716 GCA_035464915.1 Candidatus Limnocylindria bacterium | reverse complement strand
TTATCGCGGTCAGAAAAAAACAAAGATGGACCACTTGGGTGAAATGAAACGCTTGCCGGGTACCGGAGCGGATAAAAGTCCTTGTCCGCGCCTTCCTGGGTCTGGGCGGGCGTGTTGTCCGCCACGTAATCCGAACGGACGCCGTCCTGGACGAGATAGACCCGGTTCTCCATACCGTTCGTGTAGTAGATCGTGCTGTCGTCGACCACGGCGAGGTCAGGCTTGGCGGCGGGGTTGAAGATCCCTTTCTGGCCGTCGTATTTGATCGAGATCGCCCCGGTCGCCCGGTCGATCCGGATGATCTGCTGGTCCAACGTAATAAGGTAGAGGTCGCCTGATGGTCCCATGTCGAGGTCGTAGACAGGGCCGATCGGGGCCGCGGCGGCGGGCTCCCCTTCCGTAAGTGATCCCGAAGGGCCGCTCCCGGCGTAAGGGGAGATATACCCGTACCGGTCGATCCGGCGGACCCGGTCGAACTGGGCGGAAGATATGTAGACCGAGTCGTCCGGCCCGACCTCGACGGCGAGCGGCTGCCCCAATAGCGCATCGATCGCCAGTCCGCCGTCCCCCGTATCCCCCGCCGTCCCCGCCCCGCCCGAAGGAGGTGCGCCGCACACGCGGACGATCGTTCCCTTGTCGTACATCGGAACCGCGACGGTTCTTCTCTCTCCGGGGGAGAGGTTGATGCCGTGCACTGCGCCGCGGCCAAGAAGCGGGGCGTTCTTCCCCAAAGTCAGGGCCGTGTTGTCATGCTCGTCCACTTCCACCGCAATCCGGTCCCCGGGAGGGATCCCGGAGATCTCCCCGCGGCCCGCGGAACGGCTGAACCAGGCTTCGATGGGAGTCGCGATGTGGGGGGCGAGCACCCGGATCAGAATGCGGTTCTCCGGCACTTTCACGTAGGCCGGCCGAACCGGGCCGTCCGTCCGGGCGGGTGAAGCCCCCGCGGCGGAACCGTCCTGCTGCGGGTAGGTGAGCCGCACCGAGAGCGACGCGTCATCCGTTCCGGAGCATCCCGCAAGGAGAAGGACGGCAAGGATCGCCGAACCCCACAACGGGAGACGACGGATCCTCGCTGTCACCTCCCCTTCCCCGTTTCCTCCCGGGCGGACATGGCCTGTCCCTTGCCGGATCCCAAGAGGGGATCGAGGAATTCGAGGAGTTCCCCCCGCTCGACCAGCAGGCGGTAGCGGGCCTCAAACAGGTCGAACGAGGAATTGGAGAGGTCGACCTTCGCCCGGGTCAACAGGGTCTGGGCATCCAGGATCTCGGTCGAGATCGAGAGTCCCTCCCGGTACCGGTTGTTCTGGATACGCAGGTTCTCCTCCGCGCGGGCGACCGCCGTTTCCTCGACCGCCCTCCTTTTTTCGGCCTCCTTGACGGAAAGATGGGCCCTTTTCACCGAGAGCGCGATCTCGTCGCGGAACAGGGCCAGTTCCTCTTTCCGGCGCTCCACGGTGATCAACGCCTCGCGTCTTGCCGCCTCGTCGGAAAAACCCGAGAACAGGTTGATCTTCCCCCCGATCAGCAGGGAGAAGACGCTCTTGTTCGGGTTGAAATCGTTGCTTTCGTAAGCGTATCCGCCCTGTCCGAAGAGAGTGGGGGCGAACTCCGCGCGCGCCGCGGTCACGGTCGCCTCCCCCTCGCGGATGGCGGCCCCCTGCGCCTTGAGCTCGGGGCGCTTTTCCATGGCGACTCGCAGGCTTTCGGCAAGCGGCGGCGGCTCTCCCTCCGGGACGGGGAAATCGCCCGGCTCCGGGGCGACGGCCTTCTCCCCGGAAAATCCCATCCGGAGAGCAAGGAGCGACCGCGACAGTTGCACCCGGTTTTCCGCCGTGATCAGCGATGCCTCCTCGTTGGCGACCTGCACGTCGGCGGCCAGCACGTCGTTGCGTGCCACCACTCCCAGGTCGTAGAGGTCTCCCGCCACCTTCCGGTGTTCCCTCGCCGCCGCAAGCGACTCGTCCGCGACGGTTTGGAGCTGCTCGGCCCGTCGCGCGGACAGGAAGGCGGAGATCACCTCGAAGGCGATACGCTCCCGGGCCAGTTCGGCGCCCCTCGCAGCGGCGTCAACCCTCGCCTCCGCCCCGGACACCCGGGCGCCGGTCTTCCCGAAATCGAAGATCGTCTGTTCGGCGGTGACCCGGGCGTGCAGGACGCCCTGGTCGGCGGTCTGGGTCTCCCTTCCCTGCAGGAAGATGGCGGGCGGTTCGGAGAGAGACGTGTAGTCCCCCGAGGCGTCGAGGCGAGGGAGACGCGCGGCGGCGGCCCTCGTCCTTCCCTGCTCCGCGATCTCCACGGATTTCTCGGCAATCCGCCCTTCCCGTGAGTGGGACAGGGCGTGCCGCACCGCTTCGAACAGGGAAACGGAGGAGGGAACCGGGAGATCCCCATTCCCCTGTGCTGCCTTGCCCCCGGCAGCGACAGCCGGAACCAGGAGCGCGACGGCGAGGATTGCCGGGATCATCCGCATGCGCAATAGAATATTCCCACCGCTCCGGGAAAAAAAGGGGCAATCTCCCGGCGGAAGAGGGGAAAACGGGCGGAACCCGTAAAAAGGGCCCCGCCCGCTCACCGGAATCGTCGGTTTTAACAGTCGAAATAGAGGAAGAACTCGTGCGGAAGAGGTCTCATCCTGATCGGATTGACCTCGGCGTCCATCTTGTATTCGATCCACTTCTCGACAACGTCGGCGGTGAACACGTCGCCCTTGAGGAGGAAGTCGTTGTCCGCCTCCAGGGCCTTGAGGGACTCCTCGAGAGAACCGGGCGTTGTCGGTACGTTGGCGAGCTCCTCCGGGGAGAGCGCGTAGATGTCCTTGTCCAGCGGCTCCCCCGGGTTGATCTTGTTCTGGATTCCGTCCAGCCCGGCCATGAGCATCGCGGCGAAGGCGATGTATCCGTTGCAGGACGGGTCGGGCGTCCGGAACTCTAGGCGTTTGGTGTTCGGGGAGGCCGAGTACATCGGAATCCGTACGGCGGCGGACCGGTTCCGGCTCGAGTACGCCAGGTTCACCGGCGCCTCGAACCCGGGGACGAGCCTCTTGTAGGAATTCGTCGTCGGGTTGGAGAAGGCGCAGATGGAAGACGCATGCTTCAGGATGCCGCCGATGTAATGCAGGGCCATCTTGGACAACCCCCCGTACTCCTCCCCCGCGAAGAGGGGCTTCCCCCCCTTCCACAGGGACTGGTGCGTGTGCATCCCGCTCCCGTTGTCCGCGTACAGGGGTTTGGGCATGAACGTGGTGGTCTTGCCGAATTTCCTCGCGACGTTCTTGACGATGTATTTGTACCACTGCAGCGCGTCGGCGCACTTGACCAGCGTATCGAACCGGAGATCGATCTCCGCCTGGCCGGCCGTCGCGACCTCGTGGTGCTGGGCCTCGATTTTCAGACCGACAAGTTCCATCACCCGAACCATCTCGTCGCGGAGGTCGTGGAGGGAGTCTGCGGGAGGGACGGGGAAGTACCCCTCCTTGTGGCGCGGCTTGTAGCCGAGATTGGGCCTCTCTTTCCGGCCGGTGTTCCAGGTCCCTTCCTCGGAGTCGATGTAGAAGAACCCGTAATGGGACGCGGTGCCGTAACGGATGTCGTCGAAGATGAAGAATTCCGCTTCCGGACCGAAGAATGCGCTGTCGGCGATCCCAGTGGATTTCAGGTACGCCTCGGCCTTCCGGGCGATGTTCCGCGGGTCGCGCGAGTAGGGCTCCTTGGTGATCGGGTCCACGATGTTGCAGATGAGGGACAGCGTCGGCCGCGTAATGAAGGGATCGACGATGGCGGTATCGGAATCGGGAATGACGAGCATGTCGGAGGCGTGGATCGGCTGCCACCCGCGGATGCTGGACCCGTCGAATCCAAACCCTTCCTCGAAGTTGTCCTCCTTCAGCTCGTATATGGGAACGGCAAAGTGCTGCCAGGTCCCGACGAAATCCATGAACTTCAGGTCCACCATCTCGATCTTCCTGGTCTTGGCGAATTCCAGCACTTCTTTCGGGGTCATGTCTCCCTCCTTGGTTTGATTGCGTCTCTTCCCGGCGGATCAGATCGCGTCCGCCCCTCGCTCGCCCGTCCGGATCCGTACCACTTCCTCCACATTCGTCACGAAAATCTTTCCGTCGCCGATCCGGCCCGTTCGCGCGGACTTCTCCACCGTTTCCACGACCTGCGGGACCAGGTCGTCGGACACGATCACCTCGAGCTTGATCTTGGGAAGAAAATCGACCACATACTCCGCTCCCCGGTAGAGTTCGGTATGCCCCTTCTGGCGACCGAAGCCCTTGACCTCCGACACGGTGATCCCCTGAATGCCGATGTCGTTCAAGGCCTCCTTTACCTCATCGAGCTTGAACGGCTTGATAATGGCCTCGACCTTCTTCATGGCTCACCTCCCAATGCCGGATGAAGAGCAATAGGCGTACCAACGGGACAAGCGACACGCGTTACAAGGTCAACCAAACAGAAATCCCCATGTATTCCGAAAGGTTTGCCCCGCCTTGCCCAAGAGAGAGGTGGCGCGACTGCGCGTACGGTGATAGAATTTCTGCCCATTCCTTTGTCAGCCTGCGCCTGTTATTTAGGCACTAATACCCCGAAGGGAGGGGCCATGGGGCATCACCTCATCGTAGACGGGTACAACCTCGCCCGGTCGGGGGCGCTTTTTCTCTCGGAAGATCCCGCCGGGCCGGAGGGACGCGAGGAACTGTGCGCCCTTCTGTCCGGGTACGCTATGGGGAAGGGATTCCGGCTGACGGTCGTCTTCGACGGCCGGGGGGCGGAAGGCTCGCATCGGAGCCGCCAATCCTTCAAGGGCGGGACCGCGGTGTTTTCCTCTCGCGCGGAAAGCGCGGACGACGTGATCCGGGACCTTTCCCGGGGCGCGCCCGCCGGCACGATCGTGGTCACTTCCGACAGGGGGTTGGGAGGGACCCTGCGGGGGCGCGAAGCGACAGTCGTCTCCTGCGAGGAGTTCGCCGGCCGCCTGGCCGCCTTCCCGAGTGAGGATACGAAGGGGTCCGTCGGCGAGGAAACGGACGATGGGCGAAGGAAGAGGAAGAAAGGCGAAGGGCAGAAAAAGAAGAAACGGGAACGCGCGCGGAACAGACTTCTGCGAAACCTTTAGGGGGGGGGGTCGTCCCCCGCGGCCTTCGGCTTCAGGGCACCGAATTTCCTCTCCTCGCCCGCCACCAGCAGCGAGATGTTGCTCCGATGGGTGTAAAAAACCAGGAACGTCATCCCGAGGGAGAGGGTCACGTAGTGCCGGGACGTGGCGAGGAGCGCCATCAGCGGGGGAAGCGCCACGGCCGCGCACAGCGAGGCAAGCGAAACGTACCGGGAGAAGTAGACGACGAGGGAGAAGAGGACGACGAGGATGAACGCGGTGACGGGAGAGAGGAACAGGATGATCCCCAACGCGGTGGCCGCCCCCTTCCCTCCGCGGAAATTCAGGTAGACGGGGAACACGTGACCGATAAACACGGCCGCCCCCACGATGGCCAGCCACAGGTCCACGCGCCCCTCGAGGAAAACATTCGCGAGGCTCATGGCGAAGATCCCCTTGCCGAGGTCCAGAACCAGTGTGAGGATTCCCCCCGCCTTTCCGACGGCGCGGGCCACGTTCGTCGCACCGATGTTTCCCGAACCCACCGCCCGGAGGTCAACTCCCGGATCGAACAGGCGGGCGACCAGGATCCCGAAAGGGACCGACCCCAGGAAGTACGCGAACGCGACGAAGGAAGCATCCCGGACCCAGGAAGGGTTCATTCCCGCCCTTTGGCCAGGAGCCCCTCGACCACTTTGACTTTACGGTCCATCCGCCACTTGCTTCCCTTTCGGATGTCCACCTTGATGCTGAGGGAGATTCGGCGGCAATCCTTCTCCAGCGCCCTCGTGCAAGCGCGGATGAGGCCGAACACATTGTCCCAATTCCCCTCCACGATGGTCCCCATCGGTGTCAGCTGGTTCCGCAGCCCGCTCCTCCGGATGATGCGGCTTATCCGGGCCACATAAGGCGACAGAGACTCACCCTTGCCGAGGGGGACCAGGGTAAATTCGGCAATGACCATGTCGTTTCCTCCCGGCGCATATTCGGGACTTCCCGGATTATACCAGTACAGGCTGCGAAGAACGGCGTTGCGGAGACACGCGGGGGGCGAAGGAGGGGATATTCGAGCGGGGGGAAGACATCCGGACCTTGCTCGGTCAGGTCTCCTCGACCTCATCGTCGGTCGTCCGTGCCACGCCGGATTCGAACGCGGCCCGCTTCACGGCTTCGGCAACCGCCCGGTGCATCTCCATGTCGAGAAGGGAAGGAACCAGTTCCCCCTCATGGGCGAACGAGCCGATGGTTTTCGCCGCCGCGATCTTCATCCGGTTGTTGATCTTGCGGGCCCTCGCGTCGAGCGCTCCCCGGAACACGCCGGGAAAGGCAAGGGCGTTGTTCACCCCCCGTCCGTCGGCCGCAAAGGCGGCGCCGGCCGCGCGCGCGTCCTCAACGGATATCTCCGGGTTGGGGTTGGTCAGGGCCAGGATCACCTGTCCCTTCTTGACCATCTCCTTCTTGATGAGGTTGGGCACGCCGGTCGTGCAGATGACGATGTCGGAGGCGCTCATGACCTCCGGCAGCGACATCGGATGTCCCCCGATCTTAGCGAAGATATCCATCGCCGCCTGGTTGATGTCGGTCCCCAGCAGCTTCCTGACCCCGTACGCCTTGAGGAGCTTCGAGATCCCCATCCCCGCCGCGCCGAGGCCCACCAGCCCGACGATGTCGTTCTTCACCAGCATGCCGACGTACTTGCTTGCGTTGTGAAGGGCCGCCAGAACCACAACGGACGTGCCGTGCTGGTCGTCGTGCATCACCGGGATATCCAGCATGGCGGAAAGCCGGTCCTCGACCTCGAAGCACTCGGGCGCCTTGATGTCCTCGAGCTTGATGGCGCCGAAGGTGGGGGATATGGACGCGACGGTCCGTATGATCTCCTCGGGATCTTTCGACTGGATGAGGATCGGGACGCCGTTGACCCCGACGAGCACGTCGAACAGGGCCGCCTTGCCTTCCATGACGGGCATTCCCGCGACCGCTCCGATGTCCCCCAGTCCCAGGATGGCCGTGCCATTGGTGACGATCGCGACCGTGTTGTAGATCGCGGTGTAGTCGTGCGCCTTCTCGGGATTTTCGCGGATGACCCTGCACACTTTCGCCACACCGGGAGTGTAGATCTTCCGGACCGTCGATATCCCGTCGATCTCCATGGTCGCCTTGACGCGTATCTTGCCGCCGCGGTGCACCTCGAGAACCGGGTCGATGACGTCGGAAATGACGGCGCCCTCGACCTTCCCGACCTCCTCGAGAACCGCTTCAAGATGGGCTTCGTCGTCCACGTACACGGTGATGTCGCGGGTGTTGTACTCGATGCCGACACCGACGAGCCGGATGTCTCCCATCGTTGCACCCGCCTTCCCGATGGCAGTGGCAACCTTGCCCATGTACCCCGGCTTGTCGAGGATAAGCAGGCGGATTTTCTTTACTTCCTTGTCGATTCCCTTTTCTATCTGCATAGGTGCATCTTATATTCACATATTGATTTTTGTCAAACAATTCGGAAAAAGGGTAAAATACCGTGCATGATTCTGGATTGTGCCGCCTGCTCTTCGCAGAATTTCGTCTCGGACGAGCGGCGATCGGCGCGGGATATCCCCCCGCGCTGCTGGAAATGCGGAGAGATCCTTCCTCTTCCCGGTGAAACTGTTTCTGCGCAGGGGGAATCCAAGAAACGCACCGGTAAGGAAAACGCCCCAGGGAGCCGAGGAAATGCCTAAGATTCGCGTCGCGGTGGCCGGAGTCGGAAACTGCGCAAGCGCGCTGCTTCAGGGAATCGAATATTACCGCAACGCGGGGGAATCCCCCGGAAGCGACATCCCCGGACTGATGACCCTCGACATCGGCGGATACCGTCCCGGCGACGTCGAAATCGTCGCCGCGTTCGACATCGATCGCAGGAAGGTAGGACGGCCCGTGGGGGAGGCGATCTTCTCGCCCCCCAACAGTACCCCGAAATTCGTCGACACGGTCCCCGAGACGAGGGCGATCGTGCGGATGGCGCCGGTGCTGGACGGCGTCGCCCCCCACATGCGCGAGTACCCGGAGGACCGCACGTTCGTTCCTTCCGACGAGACCCCGTGCGACGTGGAGGCAGTGCTCCGGGATACCGGCGCGGAAATCCTGGTCAACTACCTTCCTGTCGGCTCGGAAGAAGCCACGCGGTTCTACGCGGAGGCTTGTCTTTCCACCGGGGTAAGCCTGGTGAACTGCATCCCGTCGTTCATCGCCTCCGACCCGGAGTGGGCAGCCCGGTTCCGCAGCAGGGGAATCCCGATCATCGGGGACGACATCAAGTCGCAGCTCGGCGCCACGATCGTCCACCGGGGACTGGCCCGCCTTTTCTCCGAAAGGGGGATCACGGTGCGCCAAACGTACCAGCTGAACACGGGCGGGAACACCGATTTCCTGAATATGCTGAGCCGAAACCGGCTCCGTTCCAAGAAGATCTCGAAGACCGAGGCGGTGACCTCGGTGATCCCCCACGGGATCGCGCAGGACAAGATCCACATCGGCCCATCGGACTATGTCCCCTGGCAGAAAGACAACAAGCTCTGCTTCCTGCGGATCGAGGGGGAGGGGTTCGGGGGGCTCCCGATCGAACTGGAACTCCGCCTCTCGGTGACCGACTCCCCGAACAGCGCAGGTGTGGGAATCGACGCCATCCGGTTCTGCCGCCTCGGGCGGGATATGGAGCTCGCGGGTCCGCTCATGGCCCCGTCCGCCTACTTCATGAAGCACCCCGCGGTGCAGATGACGGACGACGATGCCCGGCGGGAGCTCGAGGAGTTCATCGCCGATTATCGCGCCTGGCGGCGGACGACAGAAGTCGCGCCCACGACTCGGTGCACCTTTCCCACGTAAAGCGGGCCGCAATCCTTTTTCCCTCACCCGCCATCCGGTCCCTCGCCGCCGCATCTCCCATAATGTCCGCCATCGCGTCGGCAAGCCCCCGGGGGCTGCGCGGGGAATAGGCCCTCCCCCCTCCCTCCCTTGCTACCGTATCCCCCCAATGGCCGTCCCGGGGGACGATCACGGGCACTCCGGCGGCCATCGCCTCCAGCGGGACCAGGCCGAAGGACTCGTACGCCGATGGGCTAAGCACCGCATCCGCCGCGGAAAGAAGGGTGGGCATCTTCGCGTGGGGAACCGGACCGGTGAAGATCACTCCTGCGGGAACGCCGCTCGCGGGAGGATTCTGCCCGGCGATGAGCAGAAGCGCCTCCCGGTCCCTTTTGCCCCGAATCGCCGGAAGCGCCTCCACAGCGGCGAGGGTATTCTTCCCTGCTTCCGGGCGGGCGGCCAGCAGGAAGAGGAACGCCCCGGGGGAGATGCCGAATGCCCGCCTGCTCTCCTCTTGCGGCGGCGGACGGCGAAACGAGTCGTCCACTCCCGGGGGGATCACCACTCCCTTTCCGTCCACCCCCGGGAGGATCCCCGCCGTCGCCTCGAGGTCGTGGTCCGAGAGAAATACCACCCGGTACGCTTCCCGAGCGATTCGTTCTTCGGCGTCCCTCCTCGCGATCGAGAGCGCGTCCGGACGGTATCCCGCAGGCATCGGTTTGCGTGCCTCCACCGTGTGGAACGCGAACACCATCCCCCCGGAGCGCACCCGCGCTCCCGCCTCCCGGGCCGCCACTCCCGACATCCAGTAGTGCGCCGAGAGCGCATCGGGGGGGGTGCGTCGTGCGCGCAGGAACTCCCCGGCGGTTTCCACGAACCGGGGGAGCGCCCGAAGGGCCCCCTCCCGGCTCACCGGCTCCTCCCACCCGCAAGGGAGATGGTGCACGCGGACCCCGGGGTACGGGCGGGTCATCGTAACCCGCTCCCCTTTTCCCCTCGTCAGGACGTCCGTCTCGATCCCCTTGCGGGAAAGCCCGGGAAGGAGACCGCGCAGGAAGATGTTCATCCCGCCGGCAAGGCCGGTGCCGGGCTCCTCCAGAGGACAGGTGTGATAGGAAAAAAGCAGGTGCTTCACGATACGCGGATGATCGCCCGGTATACGATCCGGTCCCTTCCCCCGAGGTCGTACTTGTACCGCTCCCTCCCTCGGAGGAAATCGTATTCCCGATAACCCTGCCGGATCGCGTCCTCGATGCAGCGCGCCAGCAGTACCAGGCCGGGGCTCACCTCCCGGTAGTTCGGATCGAACCCGGAATTGTACAGGAGGAGGGCGCCGTTCCACTCGATCTGGAGCGCGGATGCCATGACTACGCCCTCCCCGGATAGAGACACCAGACGCAGCCGCCCGCTGGACAGGAAGCCTTCTGCCATATCGCGGAAGAACCCCGCCATCCTGTCGTCCATGAACTCCGCCTTTCCCGTGTGGCTTAGCCGGTGGAGGGCGATAAACGAAGGAAAGTCCTGTTCGAACTCTTCCCTCGTCTGGGTCACGCGGAAGAACAGCCCCGGCGCCGCTGCCGAAGCCCTCCGGATCTTCCTGCGCAGCTCGTGCCGCTCTTTCGTCCCCAGCAGGCGGAGGTACTCCTCGAAGGAGGAAGGAAGGGGGACATACGGGGACCGGTCCATCTCCTCGAGCCGGAAAGAGTAGCCGAGCTCGGCGCACACGCGGGGCAGGCAGGCGATCGAAGGGGACCCCTCGACGAGGTTCGGCAGCAGAAGGGGATGGGAGGAGAGAAGGTCCCGCGAGCGGGAAAGGAACTCGGACCAGAACCCGGCTTCCCCGCCGGAGACGACGACGGCGTCCAGCGAATCGGACACCTGCTCCCCCCCGAGAAGCTCCCACCCCACTTCGTCGTCGCACAGACAGAGGAACAGGAACCCGGCGGTCTCCCCGTTTCGGACCCACCGATAGATGCGCTTGCTGTGGCCGGAAGCGAACGTCCTCGCCCACGGAGCCAGAAAATGCCGGGAGAGGAAGGGGGAGGGGCGGAAGGAGCGGGAGAGGACGAAATCCCACTCCTCCCCGGAAATGTCCTCCATCCGGTCTGTCCAGGAAAGTCCCATCCGTCACCGATGGCGGCGGACGATCACGCTCACTTCCCTCCCCTTCCCGATTCCGGGGTGGATTCCCTACCCGGAATGACGCCGACCGCGACCAGCCTGCGCACCGTCTCTTCGGCCACTGCGTTGGCCGCGCCGTTGACCGCGTCCCGGACCCCTTCGGGAGTGACGAAAAACGGTTCCTCCGTCCAGTAATCGGTAACGACGGTGCTGTTCCAGTTCGGCGGGGCGCTCCCCCCCGTCCCGTACACCGTCAGGGATACGGAGGCCGCCGATTCGACCTTTATTTTCAGGGAACCCGATTTCCTGGTCTCCACGCGGAACTTGTCGACGCTGCCCCACACCCGGGCGATCGCGTCCGCGGGAACCTCCGCTCCGGAGGAGACGCGCACGGCGCGGAACCCCTTCTCGTTCAACACGCCGGCAATCAGGTCCGGCATCGTTTTCCCCGGGTCCCCCTTCCAGACGATCACCCGTGCATGGTCGAAATCGCGGCCGATCTCGTGCGGGGGGTCGCCCGCGAAGGTGAAGTCGAGCACGGCAACCGCGGGGCCGGCCGCGGTCGTCTGCGCTGCTCCCCTTGTTTCGGGGCGCGCGAGATCCCCCGGCAGGGTCAGAACCTTCCCGGTCACGCAACCGGAACCCCCGACGAACACGGCAAGTGCGAGAAACACTTGAACGACGCGGAATCGATTCACCTTAAGTCCCCCTTCCCATATCATTCATCAATGGAATTTTCCTGCCTCCTAGGTTACTACGTTAAACCGGTGCCGTGGTCAAACGTGCATTTCGGCACCCCTTGACTTGAAATGACCTTCCGCGTTGCCGTATCGTGGATTGTCCCGAAGTCGGACGGCGAAGGAGAGGCCATGCCCACATCCCCCAAGATCCGCGAGGCGATACGGCAGGGATCCTGGATCCGGAAGATGTTCGAGGAGGGCGCCCGGCTGAAGTCGGCGAAGGGGGCGGACAATGTGTTCGATTTCAGCCTGGGGAACCCGTACGGGGCGCCTCCCGACGAACTCCTGAAGGAGATGCGGAAGCTTTTGGCTGCCCCCACCGACGATCTGCACCGGTACATGCCGAACGCCGGGTTCCCGGACGTGCGGAAGAGGATTGCGGAATCCCTTACGCGCACGATCGGCCTTCCTTTCACCGGAGACCTCGTGATCATGACCACGGGGGCCGCGGGGGCGCTGAACGTGGCGCTGCAGGCGATCCTCTCGCCGGGAGACGAGGTCATCGTCATCGCCCCGTATTTCGCGGAGTATCTTTTCTACCTCCGGACCTTCGGCGGCGTCCCGGTCGTGGCGGAGTCCTCGGGGGAGTTCCAGCTGGACATGGGGGCGATCCGGGCAGCGCTTTCCGACAAGACCAAGGCCATAATCCTGAACACGCCGAACAATCCGTCGGGAGCCGTCTATCCCCGTGACGCCCTTCTCGCGCTCGATGCACTGCTCGGCGAGCGGGAGAAGCGGACGGGGAATCCCGTCTATGTCCTCTCCGACGAGCCGTACCGGAAGATCGTGTACCCGGGGTACGCCTTCTTCCCCCCTGCGTCCGCCCTGCGGAACACTCTCATCGCCTACTCCCACTCCAAGGACCTCAACGTCCCCGGGGAGAGGATCGGGTACCTTGCCGTAAGCCCGCGGGCCGCGGACGCCGAGGAGATTTCCGACGCATGCGTGTTCTGCAACCGGGTGCTCGGATTCGTCAACGCGCCTTCGCTCATGCAGCGGGCCGTGGCCGTGGTCCAGGACCTCGAGCCGGATTTCCCCGTGTATCGGGCGAACCGGGACGTACTCGTCGCGGCCCTCACGGAAGCCGGCTTTTCCGTCGTCCCACCCGGAGGGGCCTTTTACCTGTTTCCGCGGTCCCCCTCCGGGGACGAAATGGAGTTCGTCGCGGCGGCCCGGGAGGAGAACGTCCTCGTGGTCCCGGGGCGCGGCTTCGGGCGGGAAGGACATTTCCGGATCGCCTTCTGCGTCTCCCCCGACACCGTTACCAGGTCTCTTCCCGCCTGGAAACGTCTCGGCGAGAGATTTTTCCCGGCGCGCAGGCCAGGAGCGGCCCGATGAAAATACCGTTTCGCAGAAACATTGAAAGGATGCAAGGGTATGTTCCCGGGGAGCAGCCCCAGGAAGCGGGATTCACCAAGCTCAATACGAACGAGAATCCCTATCCCCCGTCCCCGGCGGTGCGGAAGGCCCTGCTGGCGGAGGCGAACGCCTCGCTCCGCCTGTATCCGGATCCGGATGCAACAAGACTCCGGCGGCAGGCCGCGCTGACGTACGGGTTCGATCTCTCCCAGGTGATCGCGGGGAACGGCTCGGACGATCTGCTAGCGATGGTCGCCCGCGCTTTTGTCGGAGAAGGAGACACGCTGTGCTGTCCGACCCCGACGTACACGCTCTATGACACGCTGGTCAAAATCCAGGGAGGCAAAGTCGCGGGCATCCCCTACCCCGAGGACTACTCCCTCCCGGCGGGACTTGCCGCAAGGCGTGCGAAGGTCACGATCGTCGCCACCCCCAACTCCCCCTCGGGAACGTCGATCCCGACGGCCGCGCTGGCCGACCTGGCCGACAGGGTGGCGGGTATACTCGTCATCGACGAGGCCTACGCGGACTTCGCCGAGGAAACCGCCCTGTCCCTCGCCCGGGAGAAGGAGAACGTGATCGTGCTTCGCACATTGTCCAAGTCGTTCTCTCTGGCCGGGATGCGGGTCGGTCTCGGTTTCGCCCCGCCTGCGATCCTCGCCGGCCTGAACAAGGTGCGGGACTCCTACAACCTCGATCGTTTGGGCCAAGCGGCCGGGGAAGCCGCTCTGAAGGACATCGGCTGGATGGAGAAAAACATCGCGAAGATACGAAAGACGCGGGCGACCCTCCTCTCCGCGCTTCCGTCGCTCGGGTTCTCCCCCTTCCCCTCGCAGGGCAATTTCGTGCTCGCGAAACGCTCCCGGGGAAGGTCGGCAAAGCCGGTCTACGAGGCACTCAAGCGGCAAAAGATCCTCGTCCGGTACTTCGATACGCCCCGCCTCTCCGGATGCCTGCGTATCACGGTAGGCACCGACGACGAGATCGCGGCGCTCCTTGCGGCGCTGGAAACGATGCTATAGCGTGATCGACCAGTTCCCGCCGGAGGGGGAGTTGATCCAGGAGGCAACGGCCCCGTCGGCGCGGAGCCGGAGGACCTGGAAGCAGTACTCGACGACGCTCCCCGAAGGACCGAACACGAACCCCTCGAATGTTCGCGGACGGGGATGGCTCGCAAGGGCGGCCGACCTCGCCCGCAGAAATGCATCCCGGTCGCCGGAATGGAAGTACTCGGACGCCCGGGATCCCGCGGACGCATAGTTCTTGACTTCCATCGCGACGAGGTTGTGGGCGGCCCAGGACCGGTCTCCCCACAGGGCGCGTGCGCAGACGATGTCCCCCTCTTCGTCCCGGACCGTGATCCTCGCGCAACTGATCTTGTCGGCAACGGGGACGGTCCCTCCCGCAGGGACATGGTACAGGAAGAACGGCATCGGGCGGTTTTTCAGGACCGACAGGGCCTCGGGAACCTCCACCACCGGGGCGGCGTCCTCCACGATCGGCACCCGCGCGCAGCAAAGGGAGAGGGACGGCTTCTTCCGCATCGCGCCGAACCCGTACCGGACCGTTCCCGAACACGGCTCTTCCGGCCGGAGGGGCAACGCGAGACGGAACCACCCCCGGCCCGGGGCCGGCGGAATGTTCCCCGCTCCTTCCTGCTCGATCACGCTGACATCGCCGTCGGTAGAGGGTCCCGGGAGAAGAACCTCGTACGGCGGCGAGAACCACTCTCTCCCTTTCCCCACCGTCGAGAAGAAGTAACGGACCCGAAGGCGCCCTTCGTCCGGCGGGCGGGGAAGAAACAGGTGCCCGAGGCGGGTTCCGGGGACCCCCGACGGTGTCATCACGACGGTGGAACGGGCGAGGACGATTTCGGGGGAGATCTCCGGGGAAGCCGTGTAGTGGATCAGGGCGAGTTCGGGCCGGTCGGGGCCATCGTGGAACAAGCGGCGCAAGATATACATTGCCACCCTCCCTTCGCCGGGCTCGCTCGCTTAGGTTCGCCGGCGCCGATCGTTCGGTTTCGCCTTCCCCCTTTTTATATATCACAATCACTCGTACCCGAGCCGGGCAAGGTCCTCCTCGTCCATCCCGAAATAGTGCCCGATTTCGTGCAGCAGGGTCGTACGAATCTGGCGGGCAAGCTCCCCGGGATCCCGGAAATCCTCCATGAGGGGGCCGCGGTAGACGGATATCCTGTCGGGCAGGTTCCCGGAGTCCAGCACGGACCGTTCGGGAAGCGGGATGCCGTGATAGAACCCGTAAACAGTCTCCCCCGGAGGCAGGTCGAGCTCGTCGAGAAGCCAGCCCGGGGGCCGGTCCTCCACCACGATCGCCACGTTCCGGAGCGACTCGCGAAACATCCCGGGAAGGTCGTCGAGGGCCTGCCGGAGAACGTTATCGAAAGCGGCCGCGGATGTCGATCGCCTCATCGCGCGTCCCCATGCTGTTTTCTTGTTTCCTTTTACGGAGATTGTATACCAAATATCGACGGTACGCAGGGGAAAGAGAGGGGGTTACCCGGAACCGTCCCGGGAGCGTATCCTGCGGACGGCGTCTTCTATCATCTTTTCGGCCACTTTCATCGGCTTCACGCGGTAGGTCCCTTTTTCCACCTTCTCCTTCAGGAGTTCCACCCGTTTTCGGCGGATCGACGCCTTTCTGTCGATACCCGATCCGTTCCCCTTTTTCCCGCCTGCACCCGGTCTGTTCACGGGAGAACCCCCCGAGATGTCATCCGCATGAGACTATTATCGTCCCTTTTCCGAAAAAACTTTACCGGCGCCGCAACATTGATCTTTCGTCCCGCGCCGGCCGGAGGGTAAAATTACCCCCATGAAAAAAACCCTCCTCATAGCAGAAGACGACGAAAATATCCTCGAGCTTCTTCTGAACGTTTTTTCCCGCCCGGATCTGGAACTCCACCCTGCCCGCTCCGGGGCGGAGGCGATGGGCCTTATCGACCGGCACGAAATGGACGTCGTTCTCACGGACCTCGTCATGCCGGAGGGGGACGGCCTCGAGGTCCTCTCGCACGCGAAGAAGTCCCTCGTCAACTGCGAGGTCATCCTGATGACGGGGTACGGAACGGTGGAGAACGCCGTACATGCCATGAAACTTGGCGCTTTTCACTACATCACGAAGCCGTTCAAGGTGGTGGAAGTCCTCCATCTCGTCGACCGGGCCCTGGAAATGACGGGGGTGAAGAAGGAGAACATCCACCTGAAAAAGCAGGCCATCGGGCGCTACCAGTTCGAAAACATCATCGGGATCAGCGAGAAGGTCCGGCAGATGCTTTCCCTGGTCTCGAAGGTCGCAGCCAGCGAATCGACGGTCCTCATCCTGGGAGAGAGCGGCACGGGCAAGGAGCTCATCGCCCGGGCGATTCACTACAACAGCGACCGGGCGGACCGGATCCTCGCCCCCGTGAATTGCTCCGCCATCCCCGCCGACCTTCTGGAAAGCGAACTGTTCGGGCACGCACGGGGCGCCTTCACCGGTGCCCACAACGCACGGACCGGCAATTTCGAAGCGGCCCATCGGGGTACGATCTTTCTGGACGAGATCGGGGAGATGAGCCCGCCCCTCCAGGCGAAGATCCTTCGGGTGCTCCAGGAGCAGTCGTTCACGCCGGTGGGGGGAACGAAGCCGGTGAATGTGGATGTCCGCGTCATCGCGGCGACCAACAAGGATCTCGAAAAGGAAATTGCCGAGGGCCGCTTTCGTCAGGACCTCTTCTTCCGGCTCAACGTCATCCCCGTCCACGTCCCGCCGTTGCGGGAACGCGTCGAGGACATCCCGGTTCTGGCCGACCATTTCATCAGGAAATACGCCAAAGGGAGCGGGCGAAAGGTCCAAGGATTTCGGGTGGATGCCATGGAAGCGATGGAGCGGTACTCCTGGCCCGGGAACGTGAGGGAACTGGAGAACCTCGTCGAGCGACTCGTCGTCCTGAAACGGGACGGATGGTTCGAGAAGAGGGACCTGCCGGCGGCGATGCTCCCCCGGAAGGACAGGGACGGAGGAAAGGGCGCAGAGAGGCTGCGAAACGGCGGGCTGGATTTTCGGAAAGCAAGGGAGGATTTCGAGGACGGCCTCATCCGCGAGGCCCTTTCCCTTTGCAGAGGGAACAGGAACAGGGCGGCGGCTCTTCTCGGACTGAAACGGACGACGCTTCTGGAAATGCTCAAGCGAAAGGGGATTCATGGCCCATAATTGTCATACGGACGTCCCGCTGCCAATTTTTTGACACCAAGGAATCGTCACCCCCCAAACCGGCCGAAGAGATTCCAATGAAATTTCAGTAGGTTATATTCATTCCCCGCATGGCACACATGTTGCTCCCTACGTGACCACCTCTTTCAGGAACGAAATCAGAAGGGAGGGACACGATGGGACGCAACATCGCTCTCCGAACCGCGGAAAGACTTCCGGTGAAACCTCCGCCTTTCCCCGACCGGGAGAACCTGGTAAACGAGTTTCTTCCGGGTATCCGATACCACGCCAGCGCACTGAAACTCCGTCTTCCGCCGAGCGTAGAGATGGACGATCTCGTAAGCTCGGGTGTTGTGGGCCTGTTGGACGCCGCCGAAAAGTTCGATTCCACGCGCGGGATCAAGTTCAAAACGTACGCCGAGTTCCGCATCCGCGGCGCCATGCTCGACTACCTCCGCGAGATGGACTGGTTCTCCCGCGCCGCAAGGCAACACGCAAACCGGCTGGAGAACGCCTACGCGCGGCTGGAGGGCATCCTGGCCCGGCCTCCCGAGGAGGAGGAAGTCGCGGCGGAACTTTCGATCTCGGTCAAGGAACTTCGGAAACAGCTCGCCCTCTATTCCGGGCTTTCCGTCTTTTCGCTGGATGAACCCCGGGACGACGAGCCCAGCGGCGCCGCCCTTGGCGTCCAGAAGGTCCTGAACCAGGCCGCCAAGGACGACATGGTCAAGGACGAAAACCTCCGGGACCTCAAGGAGATGCTCGCCAAGGCGATCGACATGCTTCCGGAAAGAGAGAAGCAGCTGCTCGCGCTGTACTATTACGAAGATCTGACGATGAAGGAAATCGGCGCGATATTCAACCTGGGAGAGCCGAGGATATGTCAGCTGCACGCACAGGCCACCCTTCGACTGCGGGGAAAACTGCACCCCCGATGGGAGAGATAGAGACCCGGAAGGGAGACATCACCCTTCCGGGAGTTTTTCCTCCCCACTGCGCAAGCTTCCTATCCGCGCCCGGAATCTCTCGACATCCCTGACCGATTCCATGTACTTGGCCTGGGCATTGTCCAGGTGCCTTCCGAAAATGCGGAAGTTATCGGCGAACCGCTCGAAGTCCTTTCCCACCCTTTCCAGCAGGTCCTGGATCTCCCGCGTCTTCTGCTCGATCTTGAATCCGCGGAACGCGAACGCGAGGGCCTGCAGGTAGGCGAAGAAGCTGTTCGGGGAGGTCGGGATCACCTGGAGCCGCAGGAGCTGCTCGTGAAGCGCCCGGTTCCGGAGCAGGAGATAGTACACCGACTCCGCGGGAACGAAGAGAAATGCGAAGTCCAGCGTC
>DATHRT010000238.1:0-3284 GCA_035464915.1 Candidatus Limnocylindria bacterium | reverse complement strand
GATCCCCAGCGCCAGGATGAACGCGAAGAGGGAGAGCATGTTGATGGATACGTCCAGGGTCGGCATGAGCAGCATCGCCCCGAAAAAGGAGATGGGGATGCCGAGCATGACCCACAGGGCCAGCCGGATCTCCAGGAACAGCCCCAGGATGATGAGCACGAGGGTCAAGCCCAAACCGGCGTTTTTCAGGAGAAGATTGATCCGACTCTGGTAAATCTCCGAGGTGTCGAACCATACGGCGATATTCACCGACGTGGGAATCCGGGATGTTTTCCCCTTTACGTACTCCTTTATGCGATTCGAGATCTCGATCGGTTTCTGGTCGCCGACCCGGAAGACCTTCACCATGGCGGCCGGGACGCCGTCGAAGCGTGCGAACACGTCCGTCTCTTCGAAATCGTCCTTGATCCGGGCGATGTCGGCGAGCTTTACCCGGACTCCCTCGGGGTTCGTGACCACGGTGATGTCGGCATATTGCGGGCCGAAGTACCTGCGCTCCTTCGTGCGCAGGAGGATCTCTCCCCCCTCGGTCTTGATCGTCCCCCCGGGCAGATCGAGGGAGGCGCCTCGTATCCGCCGGGCCACCTCTTCCAGGGTGAGGCCGTAGCGCCGCAGGTTTTCCTCGGGGATCTCGATGGAAATCTCGTAGGGGCGGACCCCCCCGAGGTCTACCTGGGTGATGCCTGGAAGAGCCAGAAGTTCGTCCCGGATTTCATCGGCCTGCTCCCGAAGGACCCTGTCCGACACGTCCCCGTAGACCACGACGGAGATAACCTCGGCCCGGTTCACCAGCTTCGCGATGACCGGTTTTTCCGCATCTTCGGGGAAGGTGACGATCCGGTCCACTTCGCTCTTGATGTCCTGCAGCACGAGGTCCACGTCCTCTCCGGATGCGACTTCGGCGGTAACGACGCCGATCCCTTCCGAGGCCGAAGACGTGATCTCCTTGATCCCGTCAATGCCGGTCAGGTTTTCCTCGATCTGGCGAAGGATCCCCTCCTCCACCTCCTCGGGCCCGGCGCCCGGGTAGGCAACCGATACCTGGACCCTGTCCAGGTCGACTTCGGGGAACACCTCCTGCTTGATGGAGAACCCCTTGATGAGGCCACCGACGATCAGCACGAACATGAGAATGTTGGCGGCGACGTGATTTTTGGCCATCCAACGGATCGCGGCCTTCACCCTGGATTTTCCTCCTCCGCCAGGCGGAGTTGCATCCCTTCCGCCGCCCCCGAGATGTTGGTGAGAACCACCATGTCACCCTCTTCGAAACCGTCACGCAGGATAACCGTGTCGCGCTCCCGGCGCACGACGGTAACCGGTGTCACCCGGAGCCTCCCCTCTTCGTCCATTTTCCACACGGTGTCCCCATCCCGCAGAGCGGAGCGGGGTACCGCAAAAACACCCGAAAGGGTTTTTCCGATGATCTCCACGTCGACGAACATGCCGATCTCGAGATCCTGCCTCTTTGAATCCCCCCCCCTTTGGAGGTTGTAGGGATCGGCGACGCCGACAACCACCCGCGCCATCCGCCCCCGGGGGTCCACCTCCCCCAGCGACCGGACAACCCGCCCCTTCCAGGTAAGAACCTGGTCGCCCACGGCCAACTTCACCAATGCCTTCGACCCGTTTCCGTTGGACCCTTTTCGGGGGATCGTTATCCACTGCATCTCTTCCAGCGGGAGGGGGACGACGATTTCCGCCGCACCGGTGCCTGCCACCGTGGCAACGCTTTTCCCCACCGTCACGTACTGGCCTAGGTCGATCTCCTCCGACCGGACCAGACAAGGAAAGGGCGCGTATACGGATGTCCGCGCAAGATCCAGCTCCGCCTGGGATAGACCCGCCTTGGCGGAATCGACGCTGGCCCGGGCGTTTTTCAGCTGCGGCTCGTAGAGGACCAGGGGACTCGGCTCTTTCGTTTCCGCGAGATGCAAACGCTCCCACTCGATGCGGGCGACATGGGCCTGTCCTTCGACGGTTGCGAGATCGAACTCGGCTTTGGCAAGGGCCGCTTTCGCCCCGTCGATCGCCAGCCGGTAATCGGTATCCTCGATCCGGAAAAGAAGGTCCCCTTTCCGGAAAAGACCGCCGACGACGAAACCGGGGGCAAGATAGGTGACCCGCCCGTTCACCTGCGGGGTGATGCTTGCTTCCTGCCTCGACCCTACCGTACCGGTCCCCATGACCACCACCGGAAGGTTCTCCCGGGTTACGCTTTTTACCTCCACCAGGACGCCCCTGCTCTCCTTCACCTCTTTCTTCGGTGCGGCACGGGAGTGGACCATGATCTGCATCCCGGCCAATCCTGCGAGAATGACAACGATGGGAAGGGCGATCTTCAGCAATATGCTTTTTCTGCTCATTTTCCCTTTCCTTCCCTGGTTGGGCCCGCCCGGCGGATTTCCATTTCTTCCTCCATCCAGTCGCCCCCAAGTGCCCGGGCCAGGCTTATCCGGTCGGAGATGAGCTGGCGTCTCGCGGCGAGAAGCTGGCTCCTTGCGGTAAAATCCGCGCTCTGGGCAGTCAGGATCGGGAGGTAATCGGATATGCCGAGCAGGTACCGGTCAAGGGAGAGGCGCAATGTTCCGCCGGTGGCGTCCACGCGTTCCTCAAGCTTACGGATGCGCTCCTCGGTCGTGCGGTTGTTGACCAAAGCGTTTTCCACTTCCTGGAAGGAGGACAGAACCACCTTCCGGTACCGGGCCAGGCTTTCCCGGAATGCGGCTTCGGTCCTGTCCACTTCGGCCTTTCGCCTTCCCCCGTCGATTACCGGCAGCGCCGCGTTTGCCAGCAGGTTCCAGAAAATGCCGGTGACATCCCCGGTGCTGAAGGAGGTGCGGGACCTGCCGTAATTTCCGAGCAGATTAAACGATGGAAAGCGGTCCGCAATGGCCTGCGCAACCCTCGCATCGCTTGCCTGCACGCGGAGGAACTCGGCCTGCACATCGGGTCTTCGCGCGAGAGCCTGGGAGGGTAGCCCTGCGGGAAATGCCTCGGGAGTCTCCGGGAGCTCGGCCATCTTCCCGGCCAGGTCCCGTTCGGGGTACCGCCCCAGAAGAACCGCGATGGCGTGTTCAGCCTCCGCCAGGTTCGCCTCGAAGACGGGACGGCTGGCTTTCGCGAACGACAGGTTCTGGCGGGCCTGGTACACGTCAAGGGCCGACACGAGGCCCTGGACGTACCTCCGCGTCACGAGATCGAGGGTATTCTCGAAGGAAGCGATGGTCCCGTCGGTGAGTTGGATCTGTGCCCTCTGCTCCACCGCAAGGTAGTAGAGATCG
>DATHRT010000237.1:0-34824 GCA_035464915.1 Candidatus Limnocylindria bacterium | reverse complement strand
GCAATAATATAATCCAGGATGTTCGCCTCATGTGGTTTCCTTTCCGATATTTTTTTTAAGTCTCTGCAAAATTTATTCCAATGGGTTATGTAACAAAAAATAAAAACATTCTAATTTTAATGGATTACACATAACTGTAGTTCCTCTCATTGTTGGCTTGGAGAAATCATTGGTGTTTTTACCCATTTTTTTTCTCTAACGGTCTTAGAAGATAGGTGACCAGCCCCACCTGATTATTGCCCCCCGCATCTTAGTGTAAATATCTTCCCAGAGTCAACATCGGAACTTTATGATTCACCTGGCAACCGATAAAACAGTGCCTCCTTCGTCTATTCATTCGAAATCAGCAGGTGGACGGTTCAATCCCGTCCGACAATATCGTCCTGGTTCCCCTTTCCCTGTTTGCCCCCGGGCAAGGGCTCACAATTCCCGGGTACGAGTGGAGTAGCGGCGACCATTCCTGGCTGTAACTCCCGCATAACGGTTCCGAACAGGGAACGGGGGCAGGCGCTTGCCTGCCCCCGTTCTGGTTTCGACCCCCGGTCTCCCTCTGCTTAGCTCATCCGATGAAAGCCCGTTGCTTCGATGCGACCCTTTGCATCTTCTCGGTCGCCTTGAGGCCGTGCCCCGTGAGCGGGGCGACGACGGATCCGGAGCGGACGCCCGGGTGCTTGAGGAAGGCCGCCACCGGAAGGGCGGAGGTCGGTTCCACATAGAACCCCTTGCGGCCCAGTAAGAAAAGCGCCATCTCCACCTCCTCGTCCGACACCGCGAGCACCTCGCCGCCCGTCTCCCGGACGATGTCGACGATCTCCTTCCCGCGCACCGGGGCGGCGATGGCGACGCCCTCGGCGATCGTCTCCCCTGTCTCGATCGCGGGGACGGCATCGAGGTTATCCCGGAACATGGCCAGAAGGGGGGCGCAGTTCTGCGCCTGCACTGCGATGTGGCGGGGCATTTTGTCGATCAGACCGCTTTCCATGAGCTCCCGGAACCCCAGGAAGGAGCCGATCAGGAGCGTCCCGTTTCCCGCGGGCAGCAGGAGCGCGTCCGGGGCGCGGAAACCCAACTGCTCCCAGACCTCGTATGCGAACGTCTTCGTGCCCTGGAAGAAGAAGGGGTTCCAGGAGTGGCTTGCGTAGTAGATCCCTTCCGCCGCCGCAAGGGCCGCGTTCGCCGTGTCCTCCCTGCTTCCGGGAATCCGGCGCAGGGCGGCGCCGTAAAGAAGGATCTGGGCCAGTTTCCCCGGGGAGGTGCTTTCAGGCACGAGGATCTCGCATTCGATCCCCGCCCTGGCCGCGTAGGCGGCAATGGCGCATCCGGCGTTCCCCGAAGAGTCCTCGACGACCCTGGCGACCCCCATCTCCTTCACCTTGCTGATGAGCACCGAGGCGCCCCGGTCCTTGTACGACCCCGTCGGGAAAAGCTGCTCGAGCTTGAGAAAAAGGGTTCCCGGTCCAAGGTCGACCGGGATCATCGGCGTCATCCCCTCGTCGAAGGAGACGACGTGGGCGTCGTCATCGAGCGGCAGCGCTTCCCGGTACCGCCACATCGTGTGCTTGCGCCGGAGGATCTTCTCCTTGTCGAAGCGGGCCCGGAACCTAACCTCGAGGAGTCCCGTGCAGTCGCACCGCCACCTCGGGTCGTTCATCGGGTACGTTGCCCCGCACGACTGGCAGAGAAGGCCGTTCACGGCGTCGGCTCCCCAGGGGGAATATTTCTCCCCGGCTATTTCTTCACCAGGCCGTCCAGGCTGAGGAAGGGGGTCGCGCCCCCACCAGAGAGGAGCACGTTCGGGACGGTGCCGTTCCACTTGGCGATGGCTTCCCGCATCGCCTCGATCTTCCGGAGCTCGATCAGCGCCGGGGTGATCTGCTGCTTCTGCAGCCGCAGCGACTCGGCCTCCGCCTTCGCCTGGGCGATCTTCTGCTCCGCCTCGATCTTGATCCTCTCCAGGTCCCTCTGGGCCCTCAAGGCAAACTGCTCCGCCTCCTGCTTCGACTCGATCGCATCGGTGAACTTCTTGGAGAAGCTGAAATCGATGACCGAGAATCCGTCCACATACAGGTTGTAGTCGGCAAGCTTCTGGGTCAGGGCGTCCTTGATCGCGGTGCTTACGGCCTCCCGCTCGCCGATCAGCTGGACCGCGGTGTACTTCGCCGTCACGGCCTTCACCGCCTCCTGAACGTTCGGGTCGATGATCCTCTCCTTGAACGAAACGCCGATATTCTGGTACACCCAGTTGGCCTTGTCCGGGACGACGTGGTAGTTCAGCGCGATCAGCGACTTGATGTCCTGGAGATCCTTGCTCGCCGCCTCCGACCGGGTTTCCGATTTCTGGATCTTGACGTCTATTTTCACGACTTTCTGCATCACCGGGATCACGAGGTGCAACCCTTCCCCCAGGACATCCTTCTGGACCGCCCCGAAGTTGAGCAGGACGCCCCGTTCGCCCGCGCCGATCTTCACGAAGGGGTTCAGGACGATAAGGAAGAAAAACACGGCCATCGCGACAACAACGATCGCCACCCGTTTGCCGGCCTGTTTCACCGTCCTTTTCATTTCGAATTCCTGCATCATGGCCTCCTTCAGGGAATGGAATTTGCGAAATTCGTGGATGAATCGATCATGAACCTTCCCACCGGACCATCTTCATGGGGTTGGAGAAACGGAGCTGATTCCTGCGTGAATTCCCGATGTTGCTCATTCCACGATAGGGTTGCGCCGGATTCGTGTCAAGGGGGAGGGGGAATTGGGGTAGATTGGAAGATATGTACTGCCCGGAATGCAAAGCCGAATACCTCGAGGGGATCTACGGATGCCCCGACTGCCGGGTGCCGCTGGTACCGGAATTGCCGCTGCTACCGCAGCCGGAGTATGTAGAGTACGTCACCGTGCTGAAAACGGGAAACCCCATCTTCCTCGCGATGGTGAAATCGATCCTGGCGTCCGCCGGGATCCGGCATTACGTGAAAGGCGAGGTGCTGCAGGATCTCTTCCGCGTCGGCACGGCGGAAATCCAGGTCGGGCGGGACGACGAGGCAAAAGCGAGAGATCTCCTCCGGGAGCTCAACATCGGCACCGGGGAAACCGGCTGACGGGGCAGGCGTTCAGCCGAGAAAATCCTCGAGCGCGGGGACCGTGAACCCGGATTCCCGCAACCCGGATTTCACGTTCGCCACGTCGATCGTTCCGATCCTCAGGAACGCCACGAACTCCCCCCGGAAAGGGGAAAGCACCAGGCTTCGAATATCGACCTTCATCTCCTCCAGCTTGCCTATCAGCCGCAGGAGGAAAGACACGTCCCGGGGAAGGATCACTTCGATCCGGACACCGCCTACCCCCTCGATGCGAAGGGTGTCGACGAATGCGGCGAGGATGTCCGCCTTGGTGATGATCCCCACCAGCTTCCGCCCTTCCACCACCGGGAGAGCCCCGAACCGCCTCCTGTGAAGGATCAGCAAGGCATCCTCGATCGTGTCCTCCGGACTCATGGTAATCACGTCGCGGGTCATGATCTCTTCGAGGAGCCCGGTCCTCCGGGTTACCGTGCCCCCCTCGTTGATCTTTTCCTCCCTGAGAACCCATTTTCGGAGATCCGTGTCCGAGACGATGCCCACGAGTTCTCCTCCCTCGACCACAGGAAGATGATGAATCCTGTTTTCCTGGAGAACCCGGTTGGCGTCCCGAACCGTGTCTTTGGGGGACATCGCGATGACTTTTCTCGTCATCCTTCTGCCGACGTACATGGCTCGCTCCTTCCCTGGAGGGTCTTTATGTGGGCAATTGCCGATGACGTGAGGGAAGATCCGTTGTATCCCCCCTCCAGGACGGACACGATCCGCCCCTGGCAGTACGTGTCGGCCATCTCGCAGATTCGTCGCGTCATTTGCACGAACGATCGTTCCGTCAGTTCGAGGTCCGCAATGGGATCGTCCTTGTGCGCGTCGAATCCGGCGGAGACCATGATCAGGTCGGGCCGGAAACGTTCGATCTCCGGAATGACCTCCCTCTCGAAGAGGTCGAGGAACTCCCGGTCCGCCGTGTGGGGCTTCACGGGGAGATTGAGAGTGAACCCGTACCCCTCCCCCCTTCCCTTCTCCATCCTTCTCCCCGTCCCGGGAAAGCAGAAGGTCGGGTGTTCGTGGATACTGCAGAAATAAGTGAGAGGGTCTTCCTCGAAAATCTCCTGGGTTCCGTTTCCGTGGTGGACATCCCAGTCCAGGATGAAGATCTTTTTCACGCCGTAGACGGCCCGGGCGTAGCATGCTCCCACGGCGATGTTGTTGAGGAAGCAGAACCCCATGGCGGTTGCTCTCCCGGCGTGGTGGCCGGGCGGCCTCACGGCGCAGAAGATATTGTCGACCCTTCCATTCATCACCGCGTCAACACCCGCCATCACCCCGCCCGCGGCAAGCAGCGCGACATCGAAACTTCCCTCGCTGATCGAGCAGTCCACCGTGGCAAAGGTCTTTTCCCCCGTTCGCACGCTGTTTCGGAATTCGTTCAGGTACCCGGCGGGATGTACCTTCTCGAGGGAGCGCATGTCGGGCAGGAACGGTTCGAGAAGGATGAGGCTGCCCTGGAGGTCGTCTTTTCGGATCGCCTCGACAAGCTTCCCCAGGCGCTTGTGGTTTTCCGGGTGCCCCGCGCGGGGCCGGTGGTTGAGATATCCGGGGGAATAGAGAAGGCCTGTCCTCCTCGGCGTGTTGGTGTAGATGATCTTGTACCCGTCCCAGGGATTCGCGGAAAGCAGATACGCCTTCCCCAGGGGGAACGTCTTCTCCTCCCGGTACTCCTCATCCTTGTCGAGGGAGTAGTATCCCTCGGCGTTGGCATAAACGGGAATCTTGAGATCCCTGCGGAACAGCGCGATGTCGTAGACGTGGGTGAGCCGGTTGATTTCGATCTCCTCGACGGGGAACCCCCGTTCCTTCACGAGATCCCGAACGCCCTCCTTCATCCGCCGAAACGCCTCCCTGTCCAGGCAGTCGAACCCCTCCTTCGCCCAGTAGTATTTTCCGACGGAGAGCGAAGCGCTGAGGCGGAACTGGTGGAACCCGAGGTCGTGAAAGAGCGTTTCGTAATGGCGGAACAGGGCCGATGCGTACCCCGAACTCTGCTGGGAGAGACGGATGTGATCGATGTAGACGATCCGGTTTCTCCTGCCGCGGAGATAGGCCAACAGCCCCAGGTTCCGGTCCCTCTCGGCGAGGAAGAACAGGGTCATCTCCCCGACGACATCGCTTCCCCGGGCGATCTGGGTGTCGTAGATGATCCGGTCTTTCCCCACCAGGAGCATGTTCTCCCGGTGTTCGAAATCCTGGATTTTCTCGGATACGCGTTCGAAGAAACGGGCGGGGGAAACGAGATCGCGGAAAAAGCGCTCCCAGCGGGAGAGAAGCTTCTTCCTCGAGGGAATCCTGCTCACGAGGAATTTTCTTTTCGCCCCCTCCTTTTTGATGATATCGGGGTTGAGCTCGGCTCCGAAGAGCCGTCTCTCCCCGATCAGGGTTTCGAAGCCCTTTTCGATTTCCCGCTTCGGGAGGGGGTGGGGCAGGCCCAGCCCTTCGAGCGGGAGTTTTTCTCTCCTCAGAGGCATCGCTTTCCCGGAGGCGGCCACTCTCCCCTATTCTGGGTTTTTCCCCTCACGAAGAGCAAGCGGGACGACAGGAAAACCGCTCACTCCCCCGCTTTCGCTCCCGCGTTCTTTGCGAGGAAATCCTTCAACCGGACCGCCGCAGGGGGAGAGGGAATCCCTTCCCCCTTCAGGATTTCGCCCGCCCGCACGTCCTCCTTCCCGTAAAAGGCCGCATTGGCGTCCTCGTCGATCTGCAGGGCGGCCCCTTCGACGGAAACGCCCGCGAACAGCCCCCGGCTCCGGGAGTAGGAGTAGATCTCGGCCTTGAGTTGCGCGTCCGTCGATGCCGAGGCACTTCGCCCCACGGGGCCGGCCGCGACGGCGGCATCCGCCCCCACGGTGAACTTCCCTTTCATGATCCCGTCGATGCTTTTGCCGCTCTTGAAGACAAGGATGACGTCGGTGGACTGGGCCCCGATCTGCCAGCCGACACTTCCTCCCGTAAGGCTTATGAAAACCGGGTTGCTCCATCCTCCGCGGTCGTCGCGAACCAGAACCACGCCGCGTCCGTGACGGCCCCCCACCACGAAGCCGACCTTGATCACGCCGGGAACCACGGCAATGCCGTGCGCATTTTGCAGAAGGGTCGGCGGGATCCCCGTTTCCGGGATCGCGGAGATCTCTTCGAGCACCTCGACCGCCGTCCGGACGATTTCCGTTTCCTTGCTCCCCGCTTCGAGCGATCCGGCGATAAACAGCAGGACGGCGACCACGATAGGGGCAATTGCCCAGCGTAATCGTTTCATGGGATAACGCTCCTCTCCTTAAGATGATGGGGCTGCGGGCACAAAGCCGCCCCCTCGTTTCAACAGACATGAGAGCGGCGAACGGGGTTCCGTATCAGGAACGAAACGCTCGTCCCGAAAATTCATGAGTAGGACCTGTGCTCCCCCGCCCAGGCCCGCTTTCCCTTCCCGGTGAGGCGCCGCAGGGACCGTTCCTCCCTGAGGGCGTCGGAACGGGTCCCGCATGGCCATTTTGCCAGGAGCGCCACGGGGGGGTTCATCCGGGTGAAGGCAGCGCCGTTGCCGGTCAGATGCCTCCGGTACCGAGCGTCCGGGTCCTTCGCTATGCCCGTGTAGATCTTCCCTCCCCGGCATTCGATCATGTAGACCCACCAGATGCCCGCCATCCCGTCCGCGTCCCGTAATTCTCTCAAGGGGCTTCGGCCGTCGAAGGATAGCCTTCCTCCCCGGTCGCGGCCGTGAGACGGTCGACGGCCACCCGGGAAGGATCACAGGTGACCACCGCCCTCGGAGGAGAAAGAGTGACCTCTGCCGACACAACCCCTTCGATGGCCTCCAGGCTCTTTTTAACCGCCATCACACAATGGTTGCAGGTCATTTTCTTCACGTTCAGCGTTACCGTTTCCACTTGTCCCGGTCTCCTTCCCCTGCTTTCCGGCTCCACGAGCCCATTATATTCCTTCCCTTCCCCTTCTTTGGGAAAAGGCCGGGAGTCGTTGTAGAATTTCCTTCAGAAGTATCCGGACGGAAAAGGGGCCCGGAACGGGCCTTGGGGAGGTGCACCATGCCCGACCTGGACCGGGAAAAACTTTCTTCCTATCTGGAATCCCTCTTTGGGAAACCCGTGCGGGTCGTGGCCCTCACCCCCCTGGGGGAAACGGTAACGACCGGCGCCGTCAAAGAATACGGATACGGCATCCCGGTCATGGTCGAGTACGAAGTGTCCGGAGAGCGCCGGAAAGCCGTGTTCGAGACGACGAGCCCGGGGCCCTTCGGGCATGACCACATGGCGGACAGGGCCCAGATGCTGCTGTGGGACCACGAGGCGTACAACCGCCTGCCACTTCATGCGCGTTCCCTGGACGTGGGAGGGGTTGTTCCGGACGGCACCCTTCTCTCGCTCGGAAACGTGGAGGAGTTCTTCCTGCTCGTCGAACACGTGGAAGGTCGCGGTTACATCCAGGACCTGGCGCGCCTCCAGGGCGGGGCAGCGCTCTCCGACATCGACCGGGCGCGCGCGGATGCCCTTTGCGACTACCTTGCAGACATCCACCGGGTAAGAGGCCCCGACCCGGGACTTTACGTGCGGCGCATCCGGGAGCTTTTGGGTCACGGGGAGTGCATCATGGGGCTGCTCGACAGCTATCCGCCGAAGCATGGGTTCATCACCCCGAAACTCCTCGAGGGGATCGAGCAGCGGTGCGTGTCCTGGCGCTGGCGGATCAAGGGCCGGACCCACCGGCTCAGACAGGTGCACGGGGACTTCCACCCCTATAACATCCTTTTCGGTGAAGGCGTCCGATTCCGGGTGCTGGACCGTTCCCGCGGTGAATGGGGCGACCCGTCCGACGATGTCACCTCCCTCACCGGGAATTACCTCTTCTGCTCCCTCCAGCAAAACGGAAAGCTTTCCGGGTCCTTCGAAACCCTGTTCCGGAGATTCTGGGATCGGTACCTCGAGAGAACGGGCGACCGGGAGATGCTTACGGTCGCCGCCCCCTTCTACGCATTCCGGGGGCTTGTGATGGCCAGTCCCGTCTGGTATCCCACCCTGGACGAGGAGGTACGCAGAAAACTCTTCTCCTTCATCGAGGGCGTCCTGGACGCGGAGGCGTTCGACCCGGGCCGCGTGAACGACTACTGCGGAGCAAGGTAACCATGGAAGCGGGGTTTGCCGTCTGGATCACGGGACTGCCGGCGTCGGGAAAATCGACCGTCGCCGCCGCGTTGAAGAAAGAGCTTGCGTCCCGCGGGGTGAATGTCGCAGTGCTTGAGTCCGACGCACTCCGGAAGGTCCTTACCCCGCAGCCGCGCTACGACGACGAAGAGCGGGACGTTTTCTACGGCGCATTCGCCCACATAGGCCAGCTCCTGACCGAACACGGCATATCCGTAATCTTCGACGCGACCGCCAACCGGCGCGCCTATCGGGACCGGGCCCGGCACGCCATTGCCCGGTTTCTGGAGGTATTCGTCGACTGCCCCCTCGACATATGCATCGCGCGGGACCCCAAGGGGATCTACCGGAGGGGAAAGGAAGGAAACGCTCACGGGGTTCCCGGCCTGGATGCCGTCTATGAACCCCCCCACTCTCCCGACGTGGCGGTACGGGGCGATGCGGAGGATCCGGCACGCGCCGCACGGCGAATCGTCGACAAACTCATCGAAACGGAATTCGTGAAGGAGTGACGCCATCGTGGAGACACCCAAAGGCATCGGAGACCGGTTTCAGGAGGAAACGAAATACGAGCGGGGACGGCTGGGGGGAGACCCGATCGACTGGTCGTCCAAACCTCCTCTGTACAAGGAATATCCCGGTGCGAGAGAGATCCGGCTCCCCCCGCCGGAGGCGCCCGTCCGTTTTTCCTTTACGGAAATCGTGTCCCGAAGGCGCAGCGTTCGGGAATACTCCCCCCGGCCCCTTCGCCGGGAGGACGTCTCTTTCCTCCTGTGGGTCTCCTCGGGAATCCAGAGGGTGGAGGCGGGCCACGAATTCCGCACCGTCCCCTCCGCCGGCGCCCTGTACCCGGTCGATACGTACGTGATCGCCCACCGTGTGGAAGGAGTGGAGCGCGGCGTGTACCATTACGGCGTCCACGGTCATCTCCTGGAGGAGGTGACCCCGGGGGATGTCGGAGGGGACCTCTCCCGCGCAGCGCTATTCCAGCAGTTCTGTTCCGAAGCGGCCGTGGCCTTCGTCTGGACGGCCATCTTCCCCCGCGCCAAGTGGAAATACCGTCAGCGGGCCTACCGGTACGTCTACCTCGACGCGGGGCATATCGCCCAGAACCTGGCACTGGCGGCCGTCGGTCTCGGGCTGGGGAGCTGCCAGGTGGCCGCCTTCTTCGATGACGAGATGAACACCCTCCTGGGCGTGGACGGCGTGGAAGAGAGCGTCATCTACCTGAGCGCCGTGGGGCATCCCCGCTGACCGGCGGGGGCGTACGGATGTCGCTCACAGGGAAGCAATGCTCGCCCGGTAGGTCTGGAGCGTCTCCGCATCGAAAAGGACGAACCGGACGAGCACAGGCGCCCTTTCCTCCTTCGCCAGGAACGCCGAGACGGTCGACAGGGCGACGAACGAAGCCTCCCCGACCGGATACCCGTACGCCCCCGTGCTGATCGAGGGAAAGGCGACCGAGAGCAACCCCATCGTAACGGCGACCCGGAGCGAGTTCCGGTAGCAGGAGGCGAGAATCTCGGGCTCCCCCTGATTCCCTCCCCTCCACACCGGCCCGACCGTGTGGATGACGTATCTTGCGGGGAGCCGCCCGCCGGTCGTCACCACCGCGTCCCCGGGGGGGCACCCCCCCTGCCTCGCCCGGATCGCCTTGCATGCCTCAAGGATCGCGGGGCCGCCGGCCCGATGTATCGCCCCGTCCACCCCTCCTCCCCCGAGCAACGACCTGTTCGCGGCGTTCACGACGGCGTCCGTCGATTCCTTGGTGATGTCGCCCAGGACCAGCCGGATCGTGCCGGTGCCGAAACCCCGCTCCATCCCATTCCCCCCGATCGGTGGTATCATTTTTCATGATACCCCATGCCCGGCGGGGCGAACGGGAGGAGAAAGAACGTGTTCCTTCTGGAAACCATGGCGGAGAACAAGATTCGCGAAGCGATGGCAAGAGGGGAGTTCGCAAACCTTCCGGGCGCCGGCAAGCCCCTCCGCCTCGAGGACGACTCGACGATCCCCGACGACCTCCGCATCGCCTACAAGATACTCCGTAACGCCGGGTGCATCCCGCCCGAACTGGAAGTGCGCAAGGAGATCATCACACTCCGGGACCTCCTCCGGACCATCGAGGGCGAGGGAGCTAAAAAGGATAAGATTCGGGAGCTTAACTACAAGCTTATGAAGCTTAGCATAATGAGCAGGCGGATGGTGACCCTCGACGAATTCCCCGAGTACAAGGAACGGATCCTCGGAAAAATGAGCGCAGGAAATCCTGGGTAACCCCTCTCCTTCTCGTTTCCGCCGCGGATTCCCGATCACGATAGAATCGTTCGCAGTGGGAGGCCCCATCGCATGATACCGGCCGATACGATCCCCGTCCCGAACGAGATTTCCCTCCGAGTGCTCCGCGCCCTGCGGAAGAGAAAGAAACTCTGGCAGTTCCTCCGGGAGTTCTGCCGCGCCGCGGAGGGAGCAAAGGGGGCCCCGTACCTCGTAGGGGGGATCGTCCGCGATCTCATCGAGGGGCGACCGGGCAAGGACGTCGACCTGATGGTCACCGGGATCGGGTTCGATGCGCTGGGGGAAATCGTCTTGGCCCTTCCCCGGAGAGAACTCGGGATCCGTCGGGTCATCACGGCAGGAAAGCGGTTCGCCGTGTACAAGGTGTCGACCTCCTGGTCCACGGAGGAGATCGACGTGGCGCTTGCGCGTACGGAGTTCTCCACCGGCCCGGGCCACCGCCAGTTCGAGGTCCGCACCGACGGAGTCGATGCCCGGGGGGACGCGGCCCGCCGCGATTTCACGATCAACAGCCTGATGTTCTCCTTTCGCACCGGGAAAAACCGGCTCACGGGGGAGGTGATCGACTTTTTCGGGGGACGGGAAGATCTCCGCCGCAAACGGATCCGGGGCGTGGGGAATCCGCAAGACCGGATCCGGGAAGACCCCCTGCGGATGTTGCGGGCCATCCGCCAGAAGAATGAACGGCCCGGCTATCGGATCGAGAAGAAAACCTGGCAGGCGATCTGCGGAGAAGCAAAGGAGCTGTTGGGAACGATTTCCGGCGAGCGCCTCGTCGACGAACTGGCGAAATCGCTGTCGGCGAACCCCTCCGGAACGGTATCGGACCTGTACCGTGCGGGCATTCTGCCGTTGTTGATCCCCGATATCCCGAACGGGTGGTCCGGCCCGCCGCTGTCGCGCCTGAAGAAACGATACACCCTCCTCCAGGCTTCTCTCGGCCGCTTCCTGCCGGAGACGGTGCTGTTCGCCAATCTCCTCGTAGACGTCGCGCAGAACGAGTCCCGCCATCGCTTCCGCGGGGGGAAACGGGATTCCCTGTCCGGTCGACGGCGTCCCCCCGCAGGGCCGATCGGAAGGAACGCCTTCCGCCTTCCCCGCACGGATGCGCTCGCCCGAAGGCTTCACATCCCCCGTGTCCGGCGAGTGGTCCAGATGGTCGAGGACGTGTTTCGGCTATTCCACCTCCGGATGCTGCGCAACCCGCACGCACAGATCGAGACGATCTTCGGCCGATGGGAGGACCCGGAGCATCTGCACGCGCTCTACACAGCCGCCCGCGCGGCGGCCTCGAGGAGTGTCGAGGACTTCCGTCCGGTCCTTCGAACCGCGGCAAGACGGCCGCCCCTTCTTTCCGGCGACGACATCCTCGCGTTGGGGGTCCCGGCGGGGCCCCGGGTGGAATCGATCCTGGAGGAGGTCCGGGAAGCCACGCTTACCGGCAAGGTTTCGGACAGAAACGGGGCGGAGAGACTGGCCTTCCTGTTACGCGCGGAGAAGCATCTCCCTGCGATTTCTCATCGGTGTCGAAAGTCGAGAAGAAGGGTGAGCAAGAGCCCCAGCAGGGCAAGATAAAGGACGAAGTCGTTCGGGATGAGATGGCGAAGTGCCTCGATCTCTTCGAACATCATGAAGCTGGAAAGTAGCGGACCGGCAACAGGGGTCATCTGCATCTCCCGGGAATCCGACTCCCGCCGCTCATCTTCTCTATTATACCGCAGGAAAAATGCCCCCGGTAGGATTGCCTCCTCCCCCGGCCACGGCCGTACAATGATAGATGGGAGAGGAATCGATGAGAAGCCCTTGGATCGTACTGCTGCGGGCGACGGCATTCGTGATGGTCATCTTCCTGGCCGGCGGGTGCGCTCCGAAGACGCAGGTTCTGCGGGACAACGATCTCGCTGCGGCTGTCCCGCCGCCTACCGTGAAATCGATGGATGTGCGTCTCCTGTCGGAAAGACCGGAGGTGCCTCCGCAACCGCCCTACTCGGTGGCCGATGAGACCCGGGGCCGCTGGCTTACCCTGTTCGAGGTAACCGTAAATCCCGTATCGGCGGGCACCCTTCCCCTGACCGGATCGGCGGAGGATACGGAAACGCCCTAGTCCGAGCCGGCGCCGGACCCCTGAAACGGGAATTTTTCAACGAACCGACCTGCCGCCGCGGCTGCCGCTGGAGCCGAAATCAAATCCGCCTCTCCCGCCGCTCCGGCCGCTCCGGACGGTACCGCCCGTATCCCTTCGGGACCCCTCCGGGGAGGAGGAACGGGCGCGCGGCGATCGCTCTGTCTGTCCCCTGGGTCCCGGTTCCGCCTGAGGCCTGATCTCGCGAGGAAAGGAGGAGCGGACGCGCGGCGATCGCTCGGCCTGTCCCCTGGGTCCTGGTTCCGCTTGCGTCCTGATCTCGCGACCGGGTGCGGGCGCAGCGGGCGCCCTGCTCCCCCTGGCCCCCCTGGAAACCGACACTCCCTCCCCTCTTCCCGGGGAGGAGCGCCGTCCGTCTCCTGAAGGAACCACCGCACGCGAGGGAAGCACACGAGGGCGGACGCTGTTTCCGTACTTCTCTGTCCGGGTCATGGCCTTCGACCTCTCCGCGCGAACCCCCGATCCCCGTCCCGGGCGAGGTGAGGAGGGGGTTATCCGTTCCCATCTCTCCTGTCGCGCGGGGCTTTCCCTTGCGGGACGTTCCGTCTCCCTCAGATTCCGGGAGCGATCACTCTGCGTGCGCGTGTTCCGGTCTGCTCCCCGCCCGCCGGGTCCGGGGGAACTGCGGTCGCCGCTTTGCACGATCGGCCTTGCTTCATTGCGACGCGGTGTGCCGCGCGTGCGAACCGAGACGTTTCGCTCCCTACGGACTGCCGTCCAGTCCCGCCAATCGGCGCCTTGGTTCCCCCTCCCTCGCACGTAGACGGTCCCCCGGGAAAGAGGCCGTTCCCAGGAAGAAAGACGGGCGTCGGAGCGGGTGAACGCGATCCGTCTCGTCCTCTCCCCCGGCCGAAGGGGAACCCACCGGACGCGACCTCCGTCCCGGATAAACCGGACGTTCGCGGGGACGAAATGCGCGTTCCTGTGAAAGTGGTGATAATGATGCCCGCCGAAGCCGAAGCTGAACGAAACGAACGAGCGGAAGGGGTACCACACCCACGAGAACACCGGGTCGAAGTACCAGTATCCGTAATGGTAGGGGTACCACCCCCACGGCTCGTAGGATATCCAGGTCCATCCGTACGGGGAGACCCACGACCATCGTCCGTAATAGTACGGGGACCAGTTCCCGGAGACCCTAGGACGCCATACGTACCCGTACTCCGGCGTGGTCACCCATTCCCCGTATTCGCGAAGTTCGTAGGCCGCCGCCGGGGGAACGTTGGCCTGTTTCTCGGTCTCCGAAAGAGGAGGGGGTTCCTCAAAGGAGTCCCGGCCCTCCCCGGTATACGCGCTTATCCGGACATCCCTCCCGATGGAGGCCTGCTCTCCCGCTTGGACGGGGATCCGTCCGCTCTCTGTGTTGACCGTCCCTTCGCCCTCGCGGACGACAAGCGTCGTCTCGCCGGCCTCCGATACGGTCATCCAGTAGCGGCCGGGGACGGAAAATTCCGCATTCGCTTGCTCCGGGGTCGTGACGCGGACGGGAGCAAAATCGGTTTCGGGCAGGTAGAAGCGAATCTCCCCGGAACGGAGGCGGAATGCGGTTTCCCCGTCCGCGAGGCCAAGGATGGCAATCTCCGTGCCGCCCGTAAGAAGGACGAATTGCCCCCCGTGGAACTGCAACTCCGCTTCGGACCCCTCGGGTATGCTGATCATCGACCGTCCGGGAACGGGGCTGTTGCTGGAAAACTCCTCCCAATCCCCGGAGTCCGTCGTGCGGACCCAGGCGGACCCCTCGAAAATCTTCAAACGGGTGACGGAATACGAGGGAACGCCGTCGTACGCCGCGTCCTCGTCCACCGCATGGGCCGGAACGGCAAACAACGCCAAGGCAACCGCCATGATCCCGATATGTTTCGCGAATTTCATTGTTCCCTCCCCCTTCCCTTGCCACCGTCAAGCCGTTGCACGATCTCGCTATCTCCCCGGTTCTTGCGGCTTAGGAAATTGCCGGCGCCTGTATATTCGTAATTTGGCCGGGGCCGGGGCCATTCCAACCGGCATACGGGTTAGACGCCGCCAGGCGGCAAGAAAATTCAACCGTTCGACCCGTTTTCCCCTGTGGATTCCTCCCTTGCCCCGTTTCCATGATACCGTTTAAACCCTGACGGATCGGGAAAGTTCCGCTCCCCACCCCTTCCGTTGCAAGGATTGGTATACTTCTTATCCATTCGAGCTGCCGCAGGGGGAAAATCTTGTACCGGCTGAACGACCGGAACCGCCTGATCGGTGAGATGTTTTCCTCGATCGCGCCCAGGTACGACCTGCTGAACCGGCTTCTTTCCCTCGGGACGGACCGCCGGTGGCGCAGGGAGGCCGTGGCATGGATCAGGCCCGAAACGGGAGGGGTCCACCTGGACGTGGCGACCGGGACCGCCGATGTTGCTCTCGAGATCTTCCGGCAGAAGGGAAACGGGGCGTTCGTGGCCGGGGTGGACATATCGGCCGCGATGATGCGGATCGGCAGGGAAAAGGCGGCCCGCGCGGGACTTTCGAACAGGCTGGCGTTCGTCCTGGCGCCGGGAGAGTCGCTCCCCTTCCGGGACGACGCGTTCGACTCCGCGTCCATCGCCTTCGGGATCCGAAACGTGGTCCGCCGGGATCGGGGCCTCAAGGAGATGTGCCGAGTGGTGAAGCCGGGAGGGCATGTCGTGATTCTGGAGTTCTCGCAGCCGGAGTCCTCCCTTTTCGGGGCCCTCTACCGGTTTTATTTCACCAGGGTACTCCCGCTGCTGGGGGGTCTGTTTTCCCGCCGGAGCGCATACGCATACCTCCCGGACTCCGTCCGGGAGTTCCCTTCTCCCCGGGAATTCGCCGAAATGATGCGGGATGCGGGATGCGACCCGGTTACTTTCCGGGCGCTGACCCGGGGAATCGTGACTCTTTACATCGGGGTAAAGCGCCTGGTTCCGGGCTAATTCGCCACCTGGACCTGACCGGCGTCGAACCACCCTTCGAACAAGGCGGTCGTGAGGTATCGTTCCCCCGCGTCGGGCAGAACCGTCACGATCGTCTTCCCTTCGAATTCGGGGGACCGGGCCAGCCGGACGGCTACGGCCGCCGCCGCGCCGCAGGAGATCCCGCACAGGATTCCTTCTTCCCGTGCCAGCCTCCGGGCGACCTCGATCGATTCGTCGTTGGTGACGGTTTCCACCCTGTCCACCAGTGAAAGGTCGAGCACATCGGGGAGAAATCCCGCGCCGATCCCCTGGATCTTGTGAGGCCCCGGCGTAAGCGGTTCCCCTCGCAGTTTCTGCGAGATGACGGGGCTGTGTACGGGTTCGACCGCCACGGAAAGAATCGGTTTCCCCTTCGTGTTCTTGATGTATCGCGAAACCCCCGTGATCGTGCCGCCCGTTCCGACGCCGGAGACGAATACGTCGATCTTTCCTTCCGTATCCTCCCAGATTTCCGGGCCGGTCGTGTCCTCGTGGATCTGCGGGTTGGCGGGGTTATTGAACTGCTGTGGCAGGAAATATTTCGCGGGGTCCGACGCGACGATCTCGTTCGCCTTTTCGATCGCCCCCTTCATTCCCTTTGCACCTTCCGTCAGCACCAGCGTTGCGCCGAAGGCCTGCAGCACCGTCCGGCGCTCAATGCTCATCGTCTCCGGCATCGTGAGGATGATCCCGTATCCCCGCGCGGCAGCAACGTAGGCAAGGGCGATCCCCGTGTTTCCGGACGTCGGTTCCACGATCGTCTTTCCCGGGCCGAGAAGTCCCCTCTTCTCCGCGTCCCACACCATCGAGGCGCCGATGCGGCACTTCACCGAGTAGGCCGGATTCCGCCCCTCGATTTTCCCCAGAACGATTGCCTTTGCTCCCTCGGTGATCCGGTTGAACTTGACGAGGGGAGTTCTCCCTATCGAAAACGAGTTATCCCGAAACCATCTGGGCATGGCAGCCCTCCCGATTTAATCTATCGTTTTAATAGTATTTTGTTGGTCAAATGGTGTCAACAGGATTTTCCACGCTTCCCATTTCCCGGGTTTGGCAGTATCTTTGTCGGATGAAAATTTCCATGCTGTGCGTATTTTGCAGCTCGAGCAACCTGGTTCCCGAGCATTTCCGGGAGGACACGATCGCCCTTGCCGACCGGATGGTAGAGGAACGGATCGCCCTTGTCTACGGGGGAGGATCGGTGGGCCTGATGGGTATTCTCGCGGACCGGGTCCTCGGCGGAGGAGGCAACGTCATCGGGGTCATTCCGGAGTTCCTTTGCACGGAGGAGCTTGCCCACGAGGGGCTCACGGAAATGATCATCACGCAAACGATGCACGAAAGGAAAATCGAGATGAGCCGGAGAGCGGACGCGTTCGCGGTCCTGCCGGGCGGCTTCGGAACGATGGACGAGTTTTTCGAGATCCTCACGTGGAGACAGCTCGGCCTGCACGCGAAGCCGATCATCGTCGCCAATACCGGAGGCTGGTTTGACCCGATCCTTTCCTACTTCCACAACGCCGAAAGCCAGCGCATGGTATCCCGCGAGAATCTTGCCCTGGTCGAGGTCGTCAGTGCAGGAGAAAACGTCGTGGAGACCCTGCTGCGCCGGCGGGACCCCGCAGGCACTCTGCCCCGCCTTTCCCGGTCGTAGCACCCCGCCCCTACTCCGGGGCCTTCCCTCCCTTCCGGGAAAGGAGCAGGTTGATGACGGAAGCGCAAAACACGACGAGGCAGGACGCCTCGGCCATGTCGACGGAAGGGACGCGCTCGCTCCCCGGAAGCCCACTCACGGCATGGCAGTATCCGAGGATGGACTCGATACCCCTTGCCAGTTCCGGGGGAATCCCGAGCGTCCCGGCGACGGGCGCAATCGTTCCCAAGGCAACCTCCCCCGATCCGCCGGCCAGGGTATGGACGACGGCCGCCACCGCGATCAGGGCCTCGCGGGCCGCCTCCCCCCCGGCGGGGTCGGGACGGCGGGAAAGGAAGTCCACCGCGGATTGCAGGTGCCGCCCGGCGGCGGCCAGATCGAACAGGGTAAGTTTCTTCTCGGCCGTCAATACGGCGTCCAGCCCGAGTTCGTCCGGGAGAGGGACAAATCGGTCGCGCAGAAGACGTACCGGTGCCGATTCTTCCTCAAGAACCCGGTTCAGGCCCCGCCGGATTAGTTTCCGGTCGGCTTCCTTGACCTCTGCCCGGTCGTCTGCGAGGAGGAACTCGTAGTAATCGTAGACCCGGTAGTCCGGAATCCGGAAAAAGATTTCCTTCAAGGAGAGGCGCGACGCGTCGTTGTCGGAAGACGGCAGGTCGTCAATCGGTTCCTTGAAAAACGCCAGACAAGATCCCCGGAGGATCGCCCCCCACGCCGTCCGGGAATGATCGTTGGAGGAAACGATTCGGTAAAAGAGGTTCCAGAGGGAATTTCGAAGTGGTGTCCCTACAACCTCCGCGCCGTCAGGCATGGATTCTCCTCCCGGCAAATCATACCCAAAGGGCGAAAGGAGCGCAAAAAAAAACCCCCGGGGGAATCTTCCCTCCGGGGGCCGTTCCGATCGGACTATCACCGCATCCGTCTCGGCCAACTCCTATCCTTGATGCCCCCAGTAGCCCGGGATCCACACCCGGACCTCCACATCCCGGTAATGACCGGGAACCCAGAACCGGCGCGCATGGTGTTTCCGGTAGCCGTTCCTGGAGCGATCCCCGTAATCGTTGTCGTACCCGCGCTCGAAACGCTCGACTTCCCAGTGCCCGGGGATCCATTGCCTTTCCACCCTGGCTTCGTAATGCCCGGGGACCCAAACCTCTTCCGGGGGGTAATACCCCCTGGGAGGGGGTGCGTACACGGGCACGGGGTAAGGCTGGGAATTCGCGATCGCATTCCCCAGGATCGTCACGCCGATGATCCCGGTCAGGATCTTCCCGGCCGTGGCCCACTCCCTGTCCCCGGCCAGGGCGGGGGAAGAGGCTGCCACAGACAGAAACGCCACCGCTACCGCTATCGTAACCAGCTTTTTCATCGTCGCTTCCTCCTCACCTTAAGAAACTCTCGTTTAAAATATGTAACCCGCATTCCCCAAGGAAAGTTTCCTGACGCTCTGCCGATAGGACGGAGGCTTCGGATCGGATATTCAAAAAGGGAGACTATTCCGCGGAAATGATGAGAATCAGGACACCTTTCTGGTAGGAAGGCCCGCCCACGATCACCATCCCCCCCCGGCTTAAGCCCAGCGTCGTGGTCAGGAGGTTGCGTTCCGCCTCCATGACCTGGACGGCAAGTCTTACCTTGTTTCCCTTGGAGGGAACGGGAGTTACACGCATGGAACGGCCACCGGGAAGTCCGAAATCCCCTGTTTCTCCCACGGAAAGGGTGCGATTCAGGCGGTCAACCATCCGGTAGGAGGAGTAGTTGAACATGGATTGAAGCTGGTTCCGGATCGAGGAGAGCGCGGGGTCCATCGTGGGACCCTCATGGGAGGCCACGACGACCCCTACGTCAATCGCGACCGGGGCGTCGGGGGATGCCATGGCAATTTGCGCGAAAAGGAGAAGGGCGATTAAGGCGATCGCCGGGAGGCAACGCCCCGGATGCGGATCAGGTCTTCCCATTTTCGATTATCCATATCACCCGTGGAAGTCCCTCCCCCTTGTCCACCAGGGCTACGGTCGCCGTGTCGGATTCGAGGGATTCCACCGTGACGTCGAAGCTTTTCGGGTGAAACGGGGCCCTCGTCCCATCCGAAGGATAGAACAGAAGGGCAACAACTGCAACCGCGGCGGCCGCCGGGACCCAGAACCACCGCCGGAGAAGACGGGCAAGACCAGGCTCCCTCCTCTCCTCGATCCCGGCGCGGACTCTCGTCCACAAGGGGGAAAGCTTACGCTCCCTTTCCCCTATTTGGACGGCGGACCACAGGCGCAGCATGTCGCCGACCCGCCTGAGTTCCCCCTCCTCGGCGGCGCACGGCAGGCAGGCACCGAGGTGCCCGCGGATCGCTTCCGCCGCATCCGGGGGAAGGCACCCGTCGATATGGTCCTGGATCATCTCTCTTGTTTTCGTGCAATCCATATCTTCACCCTTCCCGGAAACCTTTCAGCGCCACTCTCAGTTTCGTCCGTGCGTAATGAAGACGCGACATCACGGTGCCCACCGAGCAATCCAGAATCCGGGCGATCTCCTCGTACGCAAGCCCCTCCACTTCCCGCAGAAGGATTACCGTCCGGTGGTATTCCGGAAGGGCCGCGATGGCCCGGGTGAGCCCCTCCGAGAGTTGCCGGTTCTGCGCCAGTTCCTCGGGGGTCTTCGGATATACCATGGCTTCGGAATCGGACGTCTCCCCGGAAACCCACGCATCGTCGAAAGGAACGGTCGGCGACCTCGATGTCTTCCGCCACCGGTCGATCGCCTGGTTGACCAGTAGGCGGTAGAACCAGGTGTAGAAATTCGATCCGAACCGGAAGTCTTTCAGGCGGTAGTACGCCTTTACGAATGCATCCTGCACCACATCCTGGGCCTCGTCCGGATCTCCCACGATCCCCCGGGCCACCCCGTACGCCCGCCGCTTGTACCGCTCCATCAGGTCGCGAAACGCCCCCTCGTCCCCGGCCAACGCCCCCCGGACGAGATCTTCGTCCGGCGGGTGGGCCTTTTCCTTCTCACTCATAGGACGTGGCATCCCCGCGATCTATTCATCCCCCGATACACTGGGCTCAGTGGATTTCCCCCCAATGTTTCCCCCTGCTTACCAATACCGTGAGCGGTACGGAAAGGGAGGCCGCCCCTTCCATCGCCTCCTTCAGAAGCCGCTCGACCTCGGGGACTTCGTCCTCGGGGGCCTCGGCAATCAGTTCGTCGTGGACCTGGAGGACCAGCCCGGCGTGCATGCGACGTTCCCGGAATTCGCGGTCCACCCGGATCATCGCCATCTTGATGATGTCGGCGGCGCTTCCCTGGATCGGTGTGTTGATCGCCATCCTCTCCGCCGCCTCCCGAAGAACCTTGTTCTGGGAGTTGATGTCCCGGAGGAATCTCCTCCTGCCCTGGATGGTGTGAACGTAACCGTCCTTTCGCGCCTGTTCCTTGAGTTCCTCGATGTACCGGTATACGCCCGGATAGCGCTGGAAGTACTGGTCGATGTACTGCTTCGCCTCCCTGCCGCCGATCCCGAGCTCCCGGGAAAGCCCGAAGGGACTCATCCCGTAAAGGATTCCGAAGTTGATCACCTTGGCCCTGCGACGAAGCTCGGGCGTGACTTCGGCGGGCGCCACACCGAAGACGGCGCAGGCGGTAGCGACGTGGATATCCTCCCCCTCCCGGAATCTTCGCGTGAGTTCGGCGTCCCCCGAAAGATGGGCGAGAAGGCGCAGCTCCACCTGGGAGTAGTCGGCACCGACGAAGAGACACCCCGCTTCGGCCACGAACCCCGACCGGATCCTCCTTCCCAGGTCGGCGCGTACCGGGATGTTCTGCAGGTTGGGATCGGAGGAGGAGAGGCGGCCCGTGGCGGTCTGCGTCTGGTGAAATGTCGTGTGGATGCGCCCGTCCCGCGCGTCCACCATGCCGGGAAGGACGTTGACGTAGGTGGACCGTATTTTCGCAAGCGTCCGGTATTCGAGAACGAGGCCGGGGATCTCGTGCGCCCCTTTGAGCTGCTCCAGCACGTCCACGTCCGTCGAGTAGCCCGTCTTCGTCTTCTTGACCGGCGGGAGTCCGAGCTTCTCGAAAAGAAGAAACGAGAGCTGTTTGGGGGAATTGATGTTGAACTCCGGGCCTGCGATCTCCGCCACCTTCGCTTCGATTCCCCGCGTCCCTTCGGCCAGCTCTTCCGACAGCTCCCCGAAGATCCCGACATCGATGCGGATCCCCTTCGTTTCCATCCGGAACAGGACCGGCAGCAGCGGCATGTCGACCTCGCGGAAGATGCCCGCGAGTCCTGCCTCCGAGAGTTTCCCCTCGAGGACCTCTCCGAGCAGAACGATATCCTCCGCAAGGGCCGCAGGGTCGCCCGCTTCCTCCCCCGGCCCCTCGCGCCCGGGAAGGAACCGATCACGCAGTTTGGAAAGGGTCGGCGTGCCCTCTTCCGGTGCGAGGAGGTAGGCGGCGACCTGCAGGTCGAACAGTGCCTGCTCCCAGCCGGAGGAGGAGACGTCTCCGTGGTCCCTCAGGAATGCCTTCCCGTCGAAAAGATAGACCGAACCCCCTGCCTCGGCGATTCGACGGATGAGCTCCGTGACGGAATGGCCGGGGAGAAGCCAGATCCCGCGGCCGGTCACCGCGGCGGCGATTTCCTCCCCCTTTTCCCCTGAAGCGGCGACGGCCACCCGGGCGGATGCATCGCTGCCGATTGCACGAAACAGATCCCCGGTCCCCTTCGTCGGGATCCCTTCCCGCGGGCGGGTCTTCCCGGAATCGGAAAACGGCAATGCCGCAGGCGGAATATCGAGCTCCTCGAGGAGCTTGCGGAACCCGAGCTTCCGGAAAAGCGCGGCGACCCTGTCCTGACGCATCTTCCCGGGCGTAAGCTGGCCGATGTCCCGGGAGAGCGGTACGTTCCTGTCGATCACCGTCAACTGCCGGCAGAGTCGGGCCATCTCCACGTTCTTTTCAATCTTCTCCCTCTGCTTTCCTTTCAGCCTGTCGGTTTGGGCGAGGAGGTTTTCCACCGTTCCGAACTCCCGGATCAGGCCGGAGGCGGTCTTTTCACCGATGCCCGGGACGCCGGGGACGTTATCGGAGGGGTCCCCCGCCAGGGCAAGCAGATCCGCAACCTGCCCCGGTTCTACCCCGAAGGTATCGCGGACCTCCTCCTCCCCCACCGTCTTTTCCTTCAGGCCGTCCCGAATGCGGACCTTCTTCGAGACAAGCTGGTAGAGGTCCTTGTCGGAAGATACGATGATGACATCCATCCCCTTCTCCTCGGCAAGCCGGGACAGGGTGCCGATAATGTCGTCCGCCTCCGCACCGGGCACCTCGATCCTCGGAACGCCCAGCGCATCGATGACTTCCTTGACCAGCGGGATCTGGGCCAGGAGTTCCTCGGGAACCTTGAGCCGGTTTGCCTTGTATTCGGGGAAGAGGTTGTGCCGCTGGGTGGGCCCGGGGGAATCGAAGACGGCGGCGAGGGCGTAAGGATTCTCCTCCCGGAGGATCTTCAGGAGGATCCGCGAAGTCCCCAGCACGACGTTGGTCGGCGTCCCGTCCGGCGCCGTGAGGCGCGGCAGCCCGTAGAATGTGCGGTAGAGGACATTGTGCCCGTCAATCAGATAGAGAGACGTCATCTTCGGCCTGCCGGGATTCCACCACCAGCGTCCCGGCGAACGTATCCCCCGCCCGCTGACCGTCGGCGTCGTAGAACCCGAGGTACGTCTCGATGAGAAGGATCACCAGCCCCACGGTGAAGGCAAGGAAAGGGCCGATGAACGGAACGAGGTAGAAAAGGAACGGAGAGGCGACGGTCAGGTTTCTCAGAAGGGAGGAAGGAAAATCCATCGGTTCCCGGTCGACGCGGACGACCCGGAAGCCCGTCAGCCACTTCCCGACGCTGCGCTCTCCGGGGAACCCGTCGCACATCAGGATATAGAACAGGGCGGCGAACGCCCCGGCGGCGCCGGGTATGTGCCACAGCGACATGGCGATTATCAGGTCGGCGGCCTTGCCGGAGATCCGGGCGAGGTAGCGCGCGCGACGCGCCTCCCGGAAGTACTCCCTCTGCTCCTCCCAGCGAAACGCCACCGCTCACCCTCCTCCTGCCCCCGTCGCCCGGGAGAAGAAAAGGAAGGCCATCGAGGGCCTCCGGTTCCCGGGCTGGGTCACGAAGTGGATCGACTCGAACCGGAACCCTTCCGCGGTCCAGCGATTGAGCTCCGCCTCGATTTCCTCGTCGAAGACTTTCGATATCTCGACGACCTTGTAGAGGGCGTCCGTCGGTTCCGGCATCCCGGTCACTCCGCTAAAGCCTTCGCCGCCTCCTTGGCGGCGTAAGTCAGAATCAGGTCGGCCCCGGCCCGCTTGATCGACACCAGGATCTCCATCATCAACCGGGGTCCGTCGACCCACCCCAGCTTCTCCCCGGCCTTCACGATCGAGTACTCCCCGCTGACATGGTAGGCCGCCACCGGCAGGTCGAAAGCGTCGCGGACACGACAGATGACGTCGAGGTAGGCAAGCGCGGGCTTGACCATGACGATGTCCGCACCTTCCTGGATGTCGAGCGCCACCTCCCGGAGCGCCTCCCGCGCGTTGGGGGGATCCATCTGGTACGAGCGGCGGTCGCCGAACCCGGGGGCGCTCTCCGCCGCGTCCCGGAAGGGACCGTAGAACCCGCTTGCGTACTTCGCCGCGTACGACATGATGGGGATCCCTTCGTATCCCTCTTCGTCCAGCGCCCTTCGGATGGCCGCCACCCGCCCGTCCATCATGTCGGAGGGAGCCACCAGGTCCGCCCCCGCCCGGGCGTGCGTCACCGCGCTGCGGGCCAGGATGTCGAGCGTCGCGTCGTTGTCCACGTCGCCCGCGGGGTTCAGGATCCCGCAATGGCCGTGATCGGTGTATTCGCAGAAGCAGACGTCGGTGATCACCTGGATATCCGGAACGGCGTCCTTGATCGCCCGGACGGCCGTCTGCACGATCCCGTCGTCGGAACAGGCGTCCGACCCCACGGAGTCCTTCTTCGCCGGGATGCCGAAGAGGAGAATGGCGGGAATCCCCAGGCCCCGGACCTCTCTGACCTCCTTCACGAGGTTTTCCACGCTCAGCTGGAAAACGCCCGGCATCGAGGCGATCTCCTTCCGTATCTTCCTGCCGGCGGCAACAAAGAGGGGATAGATCAGGTCATCCACCGAGAGCTTCGTCTCCCGGACCATCCGGCGGATTCCTTCATTCCTTCGCAGCCGCCTGGGGCGGTGTTCGGGATACGTCATGGGGTCTCACCTCCGCGGGAAGGGGAGGCAAGATGCGCCTCGATCGCCTCCAGCATCCCGGCCAGTGTGAATGTTGCGGGCATGATGTCCACGGGGTAATTCCTTTCCTTGACGGCCCTCGCGGTAACCTCCCCGATCACGGCAATCCGGCTTCGGGAGAGGACGGATGCGGCGCGTTCCTCCCCCAGCAGGAGAAAGAAGTTCCGGAACGCCGAAGGGGATGCGAAGGTACACACGTCGGGAGGCTGCTCCCCGATCTCCGCGGCGGCCTTCTCGTCCCCCGCAGGCAGGCTGTTCCGGTACGCCGCCACGACATCCACCGTACCACCCCGGGAGCCGATCTCCTTGGGAATTACCTCCCGGCCTTCCTCGGCCCGCGGGAGAAGAAACCGTTTCCCGGAAACCCCCTCCCGGGCCAGCGCCTCCACCAACCCTTCCGCGGTGTGCCTTTCCGCCGAGAGATGAACGGGGAATCCGTGCCGCGCGATCTCCCGGGTCGTGCCGGGCCCCACGGAGGCGATCCGGACTCCCTCGGGAACCTTCCGGATTCCCCGTTTCGCCGCACGTGCGAAGAAGAACCGGGCGGCGTTGGCACTTGTGAAAAGAAGCCAGTCGAACGCCCCCAGGCAGGCGATAGCCTCGTCCAGGGGGACGGTGTCGTCGGGTGGGACCAGCCGGACCGTGGGAAATATCACCGGTACCCCCCCCCGCTTCCGGATGACCGCGGAAAACGCTTCCGCCTGTCCTTCGCCCCGCGTCACCAGGATCCTTTTCCCCCGGAGAGACATGGCAGCTAACTGTCCGCAGCCCGGTACACTTCGTCCAGGATTTCCTTCGCGCCGCGGGCGAGCAGCTGCTCGGCAAGACCTACCCCCAGCGCCTCCGGATCTTCGGTACTCCCCCTGGCGCTGCCGCGGATGATCTCGGACCCGTCGGGGCGCCCCACCATTCCCTTGAGGAAGATGCTGTCCCCTTCCGTACGTCCGTAAGAGGCGATCGGGACCTGGCAACCCCCCTCGAGCCGCTTCAGAAACCCCCGCTCGGCACGAACCGCGAAGGCGGTGCCCCGGTCGTTCAGGAACGAGACCGCCTCCCGGGTATCCGGGTCATCGACGCGGATCTCGATCCCCAGGGCCCCCTGCCCGATGGCCGGTAGCGACATCTCCTCGGGGATGTACTCGGTGATCTTCGCCTCCCATCCCAGGCGCCGAAGTCCCGCTGCCGCGAGGATAATGGCGTCGTAGCGGCCCTCTTCCATCTTCCGGATGCGGGTGTCGAGGTTCCCGCGGAGAGTCTCTACCGAAAGATCGGGACGAAGGCCGAGAAGCTGGGTCTGCCTGCGCAGGGAGCTCGTCCCCAACTTCGCCCCTCGCGGGAGCTCCTCGAACTTCCGGTACTTCATGGACAGGAAGGCGTCCCGCGGATCCTCGCGTCGCGTGATGGCAACGATCGCAAGCCTGTCGGGCAGATCGGTGGGAACGTCCTTCATCGAGTGGACTGCGAGATCGATGCCCCCGGATAGCAGCGCCTCCTCGATCTCCTTGACGAACAGTCCTTTTCCCCCGACCTTGGCAAGCGGGACATCGAGGATCATGTCCCCCGTCGTCTTGATCCTCGTGATCTCGACCTTCCTGCCCGTCTTCCTCTCGATCTCGAACTGGATGAACTCGGCCTGCCACAGGGCAAGCTTGCTGCCTCGGCTGCCGAGACGGATCACCTGGTTTGTTTTGCCCAATCCACCTTCCTCCTGATTTCGTGCACCCTATTCCTGCGGCGTTTCCCCGGGATCGTCCGCGTCCCCGGTCCCGGCCCGTTCCGATCCTTCCGACAGGTCGAAAATCTCACGGACCATCGACACGAGATCCATCTGGTTTCCGCCGTCGGCGTTCTTTTTGAGCGAGGAGATCGGAGCATGGAGGATCTTGTTGAGAAGAGAGGAGGCGAGGGACTCCACCACCTTCCTCATCTTCGGATCTTCCGTCCCGAGCATCGACATCGCCTTGGCCACTTCGGTGTTCTTCACCTCCTCGTACTTCCTGCGGAGGTTGATGATGGTGGGCGTAGATTGCTGGGCATCGAGCCACCGGCGGAACGAGCGGACCTCCTCCGTCACGATTTCCTCGGCCTTCAACGCCTCCCTTTGTCGCTCCTCCAGGTTCGTCTCGATGACGTTGTTCAGGTCGTCGATGTCGTAGACGTACACGTTGTCGACCTGGTTCGCGTCGGGGTCGATGTCCCGGGGAACGGCCATGTCGATGAAGAACATCGGCCGGTTTTTCCGGATCCGGAGGACTTCCTCGATATCCTGTCTCCGGAGGATGAAATGCGAGGCACCTGTGGAGGAAAGAACGATGTCGGCCCGCTTCAGGTGGACCGAAATCTCGTCGAACCGGATCGGGATTCCCCCGAACTCCTCGGCGAGCTTTACCGCGCGCTCGAAGGTCCGGTTGGTCACCATGATTCCCTTGACGCCCGCGGAGATGAGGTGCCGGGCGGCCAGCTCGCACATCTCCCCCGCTCCGACAAGCAGCACGGTCTTGTCCGAAAGATCCCCGAAGATCTTTCGCGCCAGCTCGACTGCGGCGTAGGAGACCGATACGGCGCTGCTTGCCACCTTGGTCTCCGTGCGCACTCTCTTTGCCACCGAGAACGTTTTTGCGAAGAACTTGTTAAGAACCGGCCCGATCGTGCGGAACTCCGCGGCATAGCCGTATGCGTCTTTCACCTGACCGAGGATCTGCGGCTCGCCGAGCACCATGGAGTCCAGACTGCTGGCCACCCGGAACAGGTGCTTCACCGCCTCGTCCTTCTCGTAGTGGTAGAGATACCCGTTCAGCTCCCCCAGCGGGATCCCGTGGTAGGCGGCCATGAACTCCTTGGCTTCGGATGTCCCCTGGGAACCCTGGCGGGCCAGCGCGCAGATCTCGACCCGGTTGCACGTGGACAGGATCACCCCCTCCTTGAGGGACTCCCTCTCGAGGAGACTCCGGAGCGCATGTCCGATCGCCTCCGTGGGGAAGGCGAGACGCTCTCGAATTTCCACGGGGGCGGTCCGGTGATTGAGCCCTATGATGACGATGTGCCCCATCGGGAAATCCCTTTACCCCCCCCTCACCGCGACAGGCTGGAGTAGGAGTGGAGGCCCGGCAGGAGGAGATTGACGCCCAGGAACGTGAAAAGGATCGCGCCGAACCCGACGATCGCGAGGATCGCCGCCTTGCGCCCCCTCCATCCCACCGTCAGCCGCCCGTGGAGAAGCGCGGCGTAGAGGAGCCACGTGATGAGCGACCACGTCTCTTTCGGGTCCCAGCTCCAGTAGGACCCCCAGGCGTATTCGGCCCAGATGGATCCTGTGATGATCCCCATGGTGAGGAGGGGAAAGCCGATCGTCAGGCATCGGTAATTGACCTCGTCGAGGACGTCAAGCGAGGGCAGGCGCTTGAAAATCGCCCCCATTTTCTTGCGCTTGACCTGTTTTTCCTGGATCAGATACATGATGCCCGCGCCGAAGGCGACGGCGAAGACCGCGTCGCCGATAAACAAGAGAAGGACGTGGACCGGGAGCCAGTAGGAGTTGAGGGCCGGAGCCAGCCCGGCGACCTCCCCCGGCAGGAACGCGGCGAAGATACTGAAGGCGAAGGCCAGCGGAGCGACGAACGAGCCCAGGGTCCGCAGGTTATACCGGATCTCGACGAGGAGGAAGATGCCCGCGATCGAAAGGGCGAAAAACGAGAGGGACTCGAACAGGTTCGTGACAGGGGTGTATCCCGCCGACGCGTATCGGAGGGCAAATCCGACGGTGTGGATGATCACCCCGATCAGGAGAAACATCCTCCCCAGCTTCGCCCCCCGCTCCTTCATCGTGATGATGAAATACAGGTACGACAGGGCGCCGGCAAGATAGAAGAAGGTGGTGACCTTCAGTAAGGCAATGTGCATTTTTTCATTGTAATTCAGGGGGGAGAGGGGAACAAGCACAACTCCAGGCGCGGGACCGTTCCCGACGGCCCCCCCGTGGGAAGACAGGAACCGGGGATCACGTGATACGATGGCCGACGTGGGACATCGCCCTCTTTTCCTATGTCTTCCTTTCGCCCTGGCCGTTGTCTTCCTGTATTGCTGTACCCCCCGGCTGCCGGTGGACGAAGGAACCCTCGTCATCGGTCTGCCGGGAGCCCCGTCGAGCATCGATCCGCGTCTTGCGACCGACGCGTACGGGACCCAGATCCTGCAGATGACGCACGCCTCCCTGATCCGGATGGACGCGGCGGGAAATCCCGTGCCGGATCTGGCGGAGCATTGGGAGGAGCGATCCCCCACCGAGATCGTCTTTCGGCTCCGCGAGAGGATCCGGTTTCACGACGGGAGAGAGCTCTCGTCCGCAGACGTTCGCTACACCTTCGCGTGGATCCTCGACCCGGCGAATCGTTCTCCCCACAGGGCGACGTACGAAACGATCCAATCGATCGCCACTCCCGACCCCCGCACGGTGATCTTCCGCCTTTCCGAGCCGTTCGCCCCGTTTCTCGCCGGGATGGTGCGGGGGATCGTCCCTGCGGGATCGCCCCCCGCGGGCTACTCCCCCTCCATCGGGGCGGGCCCCTACCGGGTGGACGACTTCCAGCAGGATGCCGCGATCTACCTTTCCCGGTTCCCGGGATACTACGGCAGGGCCCCGGGGATCGAACGGGTGGTCGTCAAATTCCTCCCCGACAGCAATGTGCGATTCCTCGAGCTGAAAAAGGGAAGCGTCAACTTCGTCCTGAACGGGGTTGACCCCCACTTGCTCCCTGCCGTCCTGGAAAACGAAAACCTGGTGATGGAAGAAGCGCCGGGGAGCAATGCGTCCTACCTCGGATTCAACCTCCGGGACCCGATCCTGTCCGACGTGCGCGTGCGCCGAGCCATCGCCCTCGCCATCGACCGCGAGGCGATCGTCAGAACCCTTTGGGAAGGACACGCGGACCCGGCCGATTCCATCCTTGCGCCCGCCTTCTGGGCCCATGCAGACGGAATTCCCCTTGTCCGCCACGACCCCTCCGAGGCAGGGCGCCTTCTCGACTCCGCCGGCTACCGCGACCCCGACGGGGACGGACCAACGCCCCGCCTCCGGCTGACGTACAAGACCTCGCAGAACGAGTTGCGGCGGCAGATCGCGGCCGTCATCCAGGAACAACTGCGCCAGGCGGGGATCGCCGTGGAGATCCGGTCGTTCGAGTGGGGCACCTTCTTCTCGGACATCCGGAAGGGGAACTTCCAGCTCTACAGCCTGACCTGGGTCGGCATCCAGGATCCGGACATCTACCACTATGCCTTCCACTCCGGCCAGATCCCGCCCCAGGGAGCCAACCGGGGAGGATACCGGAACCCCGAGCTCGACCGGCTGGTTACGGAAGGCCGCCGGGAACCGTCGCGCAGGAAAAGGAAGGAGATCTACCGAAAGGTGCAGGTACTCCTCGCCCGCGACCTCCCCGTGTTCCCCCTCTGGATCAACCGGAACACCCTGGTCCGGGACCGCCGCCTCTCGGGTTTCGTGATCACCCCCGACGAGGACTACACCTACGTGAGGGACATGGTAATCGATGGAAACATCCCCGGAGGGAAGGGCGGGAAGTGAAACGGTACCTTTTCTCCCGCCTCCGGCAGATGGTCCCCGTCGTCCTGGGCGTTGTGACGGTCGTCTTCCTCCTCATCCACCTGATCCCCGGCGATCCCGTCGAGATCATGCTGGGCGAGAGCGCCCTCGCGGCGCAGAAGGAGGAGCTTCGCAGGGAGCTTCACCTCGACCGCCCCGTGGTTACCCAGTACGGGGAATTCCTTTTCGGGCTGGTGAAGGGAGACCTGGGGACCTCCTTCCGGAGCCGTGAGCCGGTGCTGCGGGAGATCCTCCGCCGGGTTCCCGCGACCTTCCTCCTCTCGGCCGCCTCGATGGTCGTCGCCCTTCTCATCGCCGTGCCTCTCGGGATCTTGTCGGCGCTTCGGCAGCACTCCCTGTTCGACCATCTGTCCGGATTTATCGCGATGCTCGGCCTGTCGATGCCGAACTTCTGGCTGGGGCCCCTGCTCATCCTGATTTTCTCCCTCGAACTCGGGTTGTTTCCCGTTTCGGGATACGGTACCGCCGGCCACCTGGTCCTCCCTGCGGTGACCATGGGAACGGGGATGGCCGCGATCCTCATGCGGATGCTGCGCTCTTCCCTTCTGGAGGAAATCCGTCAGGACTACGTGCGTGCCGCTTGCGCCCGGGGACTTTCCCGGCACGCCGCGGTGGTTCGGCACGCGCTTGCGAACTCCCTGATTCCCGTCCTCACCGTGATGGGCCTGCAGTTCGGCGCGCTGCTCTCCGGAAGCATCATCACCGAGACGATCTTCTCCTGGCCGGGAATCGGACGCCTGACCATCCAGGCGATCGAGGCACGGGATTACCCGCTGGTCCAGGGGTGCATCCTGTTCATCGCGATCTGCACGGTGATCGTCAATCTCCTTACGGATCTGCTCTATTCCCGCCTCGACCCGAGGATCCGGTATGGGTGAACGCGCCTCCTGGAAAACCCTGCCGATCCGCGTCGCCCGGAACCGCGCGGCCGTCGCCGGGTTCGCCGTCGTACTGCTGTTTCTGCTCGTGGCCGTCCTCGCCCCCTGGCTCGCCCCGTACGACCCGGGGGCGCAGGCGCTCGATTCCGGACTGTCCGGCCCTTCCCGGTCTCACTGGCTCGGGCAGGACAGGCTGGGACGCGATCTGCTGAGCCGGCTCGTGTACGGCGCACGCATCTCGGTTGCGGTGGGGCTCGGCACGGTCTCCCTGTCGCTTCTGATCGGCCTGCTCGTGGGGTCGGCGTCCGGATTTCTCGGAGGGAAGGTCGACCACGTCCTCATGCGGCTGGCCGACGTTCTCCTTGCTTTCCCCGGGATCCTGCTCGCCATCGCGATCACCTCCGTACTCGGGCCTTCCCTGCGCAACGTCCTCATCGCCCTGTGCGCCCTCGGATGGGTGGGGTATGCCCGGCTCATCCGGGGACAAATCCTGAAGGTCCGGGAGATGGAGTTCGTCCAGTCCGCCAGGTCTGTCGGGGCCCCTCCCGCAAGACTCCTCCTCGTCCATATCCTCCCGAACGCGATATCGCCCGTCATCGTCGAGGCGACCTTCGGCATCGCACGGGCGATCGTGGCGGAGGCGGGCTTGAGCTTTCTGGGGTTGGGAGTCAACCCCCCCACTCCCTCCTGGGGGGCGATGATCAGCGAGGGAAGGCATTTTCTCTTCGTCGCACCCCACCTGACCACCGTCCCGGGCCTGGCGATCATGATCACCGTGATGGCCTTCAACTTCCTCGGGGACGGACTGCGGGACGCGATGGACGTTCGGGAGGAGATCCGTTAGGTTAAGAAATCGTCCGTGCTTTTTTGAATTCCGGAAACTATTCCTGGCCGGGTTCACGGTCGGCGCGATCAAATAGAGGCCTCCGCGCTGGGCCTCAACGGATCTTCAGCACGATCTTTCCCCGCACGTGGCCCGCCTGGCTTCGCCGCTGCGCTTCAGCCGCTTCCTCGAGGCGCATCTCCTGGAGGTCGGGGGGCCTCACGGCGCCGCTCTCGATGAGTGCCCCGATCCGGCGGAGCTGCTCCCCGTCCGGCGTGACAAAGACGTGGGCCGCCTCGACCCCGTAACGCCGTGCCTCCTCCTCCGAGGGGACATTCACGATGGATACGAGCCTTCCCCCTTTTTTCAGAACTTCGTAGCTTTTCCGCTGCACATCGTTCCCTACGGCGTCGATGACGAGGTCGATCCCGCCGGGCTCCCTCTTCCTGACGGCGTCGATGAAATTCTCCTTCGTGTAGTCGATGGCCACGTCCGCTCCCAGGGATTTCACATACGCGTGGTTGGCTTCGCCTGCCGTCGTGAGCACCTCCGCGCCCGTGTGCTTTGCGAACTGGATCGCCAGGCTCCCGACACCTCCGGCCCCCGCGTGGATGAGGACCCTGTCCCCCGCCTGGACCTTCGCGGCGTCGAACAGGGACTGCCATGCGGTCAGACCGGCCAGGGGGATGCAGGCTGCTTCGGCAAACCCGACATTCTTCGGCATGGGCGCCACCGCGGCCTGGTTCATCGTCACGAATTCGGCGTAGGTGCCAAAACCGACCTTCGGCTTCCGACAATAGGCGTACACCCGGTCGCCGATCCGGAACCCCGTGACGTTCTTCCCCGTGTCCTTCACCGTCCCCGCGGCGTCCCATCCGAGAATGACCGGGAACTCGTGGGGAAACATGCCCGCCAGCATCCCTTCCCGGATCTTCCAGTCGACGGGATTCACCGCTGCGTACGCGACTTCGATCAGCACCTCATCCGCCGCCGGCTCGGGAAAGGGAACGTCCGCCGTCCGAAGCACCTCCGGCCCCCCGAACGATTCGATTACGATGGCTCTCACAGTTTTCCCTCCTTGCTCAGTGGATTGGAAAATCCCCCTTCATGATAACGGATATGGTTCCCCTTCGATCCGGGACTGTGATAAAGGTTTCGAGGACGGCTTTGCAATCCGCGAACCAGGGAGGGAGCATCCGATGAGACTGCCCGATGGCCCCGGACTCCTGATGGTCGGGTTCGAGGGAAAGTCGTTGCCGGCCTTGCTGGCCCGGCGGCTTCGGGAAGGGACGGTGGGGGGTGTAATCCTTTTCTCGCGAAACGTGGAGGGTCCCCGCCAGGTCCGGGGTCTGTGCCGGGAGATTCGCGCCGCCGCCGGGAGGGGACGTCCTGCCCCGCTCATCGCCATCGACCAGGAAGGTGGCAGGGTGATGCGCCTCACGGCACCTGGATTTACCCGATTTCCCCCGGCCCGTTGCTACTCCCTGTTCTGCTGCCGTGCTTCGCGCGTGGCGGAGGCCGTCGGCGAGGCGATCGGGGCGGAACTGCGCGCCGTCGGGATCGACATCAACTTCGCCCCCGTCCTGGACGTCGACAGCAACCCGGATAACCCCGTGATTGGGGACCGGGGCCTTTCCACGGACGCGCATACCGCCGCGGAGCTGGGGATTGCCTTCCTGCGTGGAATTCTGTCCCGCGGCGTTCTCCCCGTCGGGAAGCACTTCCCGGGGCACGGCAATACCGCAACAGATTCCCACGTGGAGCTTCCCGTCGTACGAAGCTCCCGGGACACGCTCCGGAAGAGAGACCTCCACCCGTTCCGTCGCGCCATTCGTGCAGGGATTCCCGCGCTCATGACCGCCCACGTGCTCTACCCCGCTCTGGACCGCGAGTTCCCCGCCACCCTGTCGAAAAAGATCCTCCGGGGTCTCCTTCGCAAGCAACTGCGGTTCCGCGGCGCGGTGTTTTCCGACGCATTGGAGATGAAGGCGATCACGGGCCGGTTCGGGATCGGCGATGCCGCCGTGCGGGCAGTTTCCGCCGGGTGCGATGTCGTCCTGGTCTGCCGGGGGGAGGAAAACCAGGAGGAGACCGTGGAGGCGATCTCCCGCGCGTGGGCGGACGACAGGGAGTTCCGGAAATGCGCGGCGGCGTCTACTCGCCGGGTGTTCCGGCTTCGCCAGGCTCTTCATCCGACGGGAGGTCCACCCCCTGCCCTTCAAGCGTCCCTGCGACAGGTGGGGACGCGGAAGGCTCGAGAGCTGTCCCGTCTTCTGTTCGATCACTGGGAAAGTAGCGGGCAAGCATCCCGGGGCGGTAGATCCGGTAATATTGGAGAAGGTTGAAGAACATTCTCCTCAGGTAACGGCGCGTTTCCCGGTACGTCACCGTTTCCAGAAACATTGCCGTGTCCCCGTTCGCCCTCTTCCACCACCTATCCACCGCCTTTTCCCCCGCATTGTACGCGGCGACGGCCCGCACGTAATCGCCATCGTACGCGGACAGGAGGCGCGCGAAGTAGGCCGCTCCGAGGGCAACGTTCAGCTCGGGTTTCAGCAGGTCGTAGCGGCGAACCGTTTTCCCGATCTTTTCCCTCCGGGCAACCTCGGCGGCCGTACGGGGCATGAGCTGCATCAGTCCCACCGCCCCCGCCGAGGACAGGGCATCGTATTGAAACAGGGATTCCTGCCGTATGATGGCGTGTAGCACGAGGGAGTCCACGCCGGACTTCTTCCCATCGCAATCGCCCAGGTATTGCGGCGCCAGCGGATACTGCAGCCGTTCGATCAGCCCCCCTGCCATCCGGCCGGAGGAAGCTCCGATGGTCTCGCGTATCGCTCCCGGCAGGTCGCCCGCCAGATACCGGAACAGCCCGGGC
>DATHRT010000236.1:0-5389 GCA_035464915.1 Candidatus Limnocylindria bacterium | reverse complement strand
GAAAACCTGGAAAAGCTGAATGACCTATTCCGTCCGGAAACGAAATGACCTAGGCAAAGGATAGGAGCCAGTGATGTCGGAATCGACCTCGGTCATTCCCGACCGTTTCGTCCAGACCAGCCTGAGCATCCTCCACATCCTTTTCTCCGGTTGCCATCCGAGAAATTTTGCCGTCCGTCTGTGGAACGGGACGGTCCAGAAGCCCGAAGCGGGGCGGGAACCGGTTTTCACCCTGGTGATCAACCGTCCCGGAGCGCTTCGCCGGATGTTCTGGCGGATGTCCGATCTTGCGCTCGGCGAAAGCTATATTTACGGTGATTTCGACGTCGAGGGAGATTTCGAGTCTGCGTTTGCGCTTGAGGAATACTTGGACGGTCTGCATCTGGGGGTCGCCAACCGGCTCCGCTTCGCGAGGCAAATGATGAAGCTGCCATCCGATGACCGTCCTCCCGCGGGCAAAAGGGCTGACGGTTTGTCGGGAGCACCCCATTCCCTGAGGCGCGACAGGGAAGCCGTGAGGTATCACTACGACGTGTCCAACGACTTCTTCGCTCTCTGGCTGGATCGCCGTATGGTCTACTCCTCGGCGTATTTCACCGAACCGGGGGAGGAGCTGGAAGCGGCCCAGGAGCGAAAGCTGGATTATATCTGCCGGAAACTTCGCCTTCGCCGCGGGGAGCGCCTGCTGGACATCGGTTGCGGATGGGGCGGACTGGTCATATACGCGGCGAAAACCAGGGGAGTGCAGGCGGTCGGAATCACGCTCAGCAGGCCTCAGGCGGAATTGGCAGCCGAGCGCATCCGGGAGGAGGGACTGACCGGCCGCTGCCGGGTTGAGGTCCAGGATTACCGGGAGGTCGACGCGCCGGGGCACTTCGACAAGATCGCCAGCGTAGGGATGTTCGAGCACGTGGGGGAAAGCCGCATGCAGGAGTACTTCGCCCGAGCCTGGCGGCTGCTCCGACCCGGGGGTGTTTTTCTAAACCACGGAATCGCATGGAATGCGAGTCAGCCGATGCGTCCCGGGCCGTATTTTTCGGACCATTACGTCTTCCCGGATGGCGACCTCATTCCCGTCAGCACCACGTTGCGCGCCGCCGAGCATTGCGGTTTTGAAGTCCGCGACGTAGAGAGCCTGCGGGAGCATTACCTCATCACGCTCCGCCACTGGATTCGCCGCCTCGAGGCCCGGTACGAGGAGGCGCGGCGTATAACGGACGAGGTTACCTGCCGCGTGTGGCGACTTTACCTGAACGCGGCGGCCTACCGGTTCCGGGTGGGCGTCTACAACGTATACCAGTCTCTTCTTGTCAAGTCCGACGGAGGGAAAAGCGGTCTGCCCCTGTCCCGGGCGGACTGGTACTCGTGACCCGGTTGATCCTCTACGCCTTTCTCTCCTTCGGCAGCGACAACACGGAGTGACCGGCGGCGTGGGCTATGTTACGCACGATTTTCCATTCCTCCTCGATGAGTTTCCGGGCCGAGGCCCAGGGACTCGGCTCGATCGTCTTCCAGGCAGGTTTTCCCCCGATAAGGGATTCGTAGAGGGCGAGGGTATGTTCCGCGGTATTCGTAAGGGAGAAGGAGTCCGCCGTCCTTGCGACTCCATCTCCTACGCGCTGTCGCTCTTCCGGGGAAAGCCCCGCGACCCAGGAGAGGGCGGAGACGAACTCCTCCTGGTCTTCCCGGGGCAGCAACCGGCCGTTTTCTTTGTCTCGTACCACTTCCCGAACTCCGGATGCGTCCAACGCGACCACCAGCGTACCCGCCGCCATCGCCTCCGTCAGCACCATCCCCTGGGTTTCCGAACGGGAAGCGAAGGCGAAGACATCCATGCCTTGGTAGGCCGACGCCAGTTCGGGGAAGTCCATGACGCCCCGGGAATAAAACCGGTCCGCAAGTCCCTGATCCGCGAATGTCTGTTCTATTCGCTTTTTCAAGGGGCCTTCGCCCGCGAGGAAAAAGCGGGCCCCCCTGTTTTCAAGGAGGAAGCGGACCACCGCCTCCATTAAAAATCCCAGGTTTTTCTCGGGTGCGAGACGTCCCACGTGTCCGACGAGAAAGGCGTCCGGGGGGATTCCCATCCGCTTCCGGAAAGCCCCCCCGTCTCCTCCGCCGAAGACCTCCACATTCACACCGGTAGGAATGACGTTCACGGGGACCTTCACCCCCCGGTTCACGATTTCCTCCGCCACCGTCTTGCTGGGAGCGATGACCGCGTCGCAGAGGTTGCAGTACCCGGTGACCAGGTCGAGCACGAAACGCTTGAGCCTTGGCGAGTCTCCCGGAACGTAGTGAGTGTATTTCTCGTACATCGTGTGGTGCGTGAAGACCACGGGGATATCCCGGGTGGCCGCGACGCGGAGGGCCGTATCGCCTAGCAGGAAAGGGTGGTGGGAGTGGACGACCTGCGGGAGGAATGTCTTCAGTGCCGAGATCACCTTTCCTGTTGCGAGCACGGGGACAGAGAAATCGCTGCCGTTGAAGTTCTGCACCGCGGGGATACGAACCACGTCGGTCTCCCGCTCGGGAATTCCCTCGAATATCGGGGCCACGACGACGACGCGGTGCCCGCGCTTCCGGAATTCAGCGGTGAATCCCGAGACGCTGCGGGCCACCCCGCCTACGTGGGGAAGGAAGGTGTTGGTCACCATCAGGATGTTCACGGCGGATCCTCCCGAGAGAGAAGGACCGAACGCTTCCCGGCGTCGGCATCGGCAATTGCGAAGCCGGGGAGGCGCACCTCGACATGCGGCGGGACGTCCCGCCATTCGCCGGTCCACTCGACCTCCGCCCGGGTCCCTTTCGGCACGATCCTGACGGATACCGGGCCGAACTCCGTGGGGGCGGGGCCGAAGGCGAGGGCCTCGGACTGGTTCAGCCATTCGGGAAAGATACCGGATCCCAGGACGAGACGGTCCCCCTCCTCCCGGACGAAACCGTTACGGATCATGAGAACCCATTCGGCGGACGCCCAGACGTGATGCCCGTCTCCCATGCATCCTCCCCGTGTCCGCACGTGGACGGCCTCCGGCCACTGCCCCGTGGGGGAAGCGAGGTCCGCCGTCGTCCGGACAAGATCCCGAAAACGGAGGTCCCCCGCCCGAAGAAGGACCTGCGCCATGTGAAGGGTCAGATACGGGTTGATTCCGGAGTGGATGATGTCCTGGAAGAAGCCTCCGTTCACGAGGCAGGAGGAGAGGAGGTACTCGGCCGTATCCAGGAGCCGGGGGTCGCGGGGAGGGAAGATCCGCAAAGGGTATCCGGCTGCCAGGGAGCCCACGGATCCCGAGTCCATCCGCCGGTACGGGGAGGCCGGCATACCGGCGCGAAGAAGACGGCGGGATACCCCGGACAGGCTTTCTTCGATGCAAGCGAGGAATCCGTCCGCCTCGCGCCGGAAGTCGGCCGCCGCATCCGCGTCGCCGAGCGCCTCCAGGAGCCAGGCCGCCGCGCGTAGACCCGCTACCCCCCAGAAGTCGTCCCAGTAGTAATAGTCGTTGGGCCCCAGGTGCTCCGCGCTGAACCCGGGCGGCAGAAGCCCCGCGTGGAGTTCCCCTCCCTCCGGCGAAAGGCGTTTCTTAAGGATCCAGCGGCCGCCACGTGCGATGGGCCTTTGCCAGCCGGTATCGGGCATGCGTCCCGTAAGCTCGCAGTAGCGCCTCATGATCCACAGACTCTCCCCGTTGGAATCCCACTCGCCCTCCTGCGAAAGGAAGAAACCGGATCGGGTCTGGCGGTCGGGAAACCGGTCGAGGACCCGTTTTACCCGGTCCGTCAGACCGACGCAGAGCAGGGCGTGCAGAATGAAGGCGGCATCGCGGAACCAGAATCTCTTGTAGGTGTAGGGGCCGGGGTAAACCTCTCCGGGAGAATGGAGGACAAGGGATCGGACGGCGGTATCGTACAGGTAAACGAACCCGGGATCGGGGACCTGAAGGGAGGTGTGGCCCGCGAGCGCCTCCCGCCAGTCCGGTCTCCCGGGCCTTGCCGCACCCGGACGGGGTTTTCTCTCCAGGGGGATGCTCAGGCGGACTTCTCTCGTTCTTCCCTTCCCGACGGCGAACAGGGCGGCGGCGGTGGCCATGCCGACCTTGCAATGGATACCCGTGCGGTTGTCCGGCTCGAAGAGCCGTGCGTGCACGTCGGCGCCCCGGTAGTCGGAGAACCGGCAACGATCGGGAGGGGTGTCGAACAACACCGCCCGGCGACGACCGACCCGCCAGCCGGAAACGTCCGGCTCCCCGCGGATGTCATGGACAAAGCTTACGCCCTCGGGGTTGTACGGCCGCAATGCGACCACAAGCCAGGAATCCTCGTCGCTCCGGGCGCCGACCGTCATCCGGCAGCAGGGGCCCCCGTCGCTTTCGACGACCTCGACGCGGAAAGATAGAATCCACCCCTCGAGGGAGAATCGAGTGACCACGGCGAGTCCCTCGTCCAGTTCGAGATGCTGCTCCGCACAATCGAGCCGTGACGGGATGAGGCGGCGTCCGTTCTCGGACGCCATCCAGGCGTCGAGAGACCAGCTGTCCCAGAACGGGGTGAGCAGCCCCCTCGGGTCCACGATGGGCAGTTCGTCGCAGTCGGGGATCCCCACGGCGGTCCAATTGCGGTTCGTGAGGTTGACATGGGTCAGGGAGAAGGCGCGCGGGATAAACGCGTCGTTTTTCGGGTCGAACTGGCGCTCGACCCAGAAAGGCCAGATCCAGTCCATGTTGTGCTGGATCGCGCTGGTGTTCAGCAGTCCCCGGGCGTGAAACACCATGCCCGCACGCAGCATCTCGAGGGGTTCCTTTAATTCGAGCGGCTGGGCGAAGCTCTCGAGGCGAGAGAGGAGGTTCACCGGGTCCACGAAGCCCCGCCCTTTTGCCGCGCGGCTCACCAGTTGCTTCCAGGGAAACCATCGCAACCACACGGCGAATTGCCCTCTTCACGGAAAGCGGGTTTCCCGCCGGTACGACACCGCCCGTTTCCGGTCCGCGGTCCGGCGATCGATTGTTTTGCGCGACCTGACCGGCAGGAGCCGGGTAAGAGACCCTAGTTCCTATAGGGTAATCATCGGGAGAGGCGAGCGCAAGGGCAGGGGAGGCTCCCGCAGGAAGGACCGGGGGGTTAACGCGAACCGTCGTTGACGCCTGACGGGCAATGCGTTAAAAAGAAGTATCCGCAATGAGAAAGATTCCATTTCCATTTTTAGTCTGTACTCTGACCGGGATGGTACTTTCCCTGTTCTCCGTAACGGTCGTTCCCGCAAGGGATGGGGAGCCGACACCCCTGCAGCCGGCATGGGTGGAGCCGGATGTCGATCGACCCGGATCGGATTTCAAGATCCTGTGGCTTCGGGGAGGCGTGGAGGCGTGCCAGGAGGCCTGTGCTCAGAATCCGC
>DATHRT010000235.1:0-3864 GCA_035464915.1 Candidatus Limnocylindria bacterium | reverse complement strand
CCACCTTACCCCTTTAAGCGCCTCGGGCTTTGCCCACTCGTTGCCGGGGTCGAAGGCCTTCCGGCAATACTCCTCGTAGGGCATCTTCATCTCTTCGAGCTCTCCCTTGCTTTTGGGGCCAGGAAGATCCTCGATCCTTGTTTCTCTGGGGTCTTTCGCCATCTAGATCACCCCCCTCTCTTTGAATTCGTCGACCTTCGTCGGGCCAAGGCCAACATATCTCTGGTAGACCTCGTAGTTGTCCTTCCCGAGCGCTCTCCCCATCCACTTGACCCGGTGCGGGGTCTTGATCTGGAAGGCGTTCGGAGGCGTGGGGTAAAGGATCGTGCCGTAATCGGTCTCGCAGGTGGATACCCACGGGCGGTACTTGAAGTGCGGGAACTCCGCGACCTCGTCGGTATAGAGTACCGGCCCGGCGGCAATTTCATAATCCATGAGCTTTTCTTCGGCTTCCACCCGGTTGATGTCCCGCAGCCACCGGGTGGTCAAGGTGTAGGTCTTGATCAGGGCGTGCAGGGCGTTCCTCGCCCCCACCTCCTTGAGGAAGGGGTCTTCATGGATCAGCCTGCCGAACTGAGGGTAGTCCCGCTCGATGCACATGCCGATCCGGTACCAGAGCCGGTCGCTCTGGCCGCCGATCATCATGTAGCCGTCCTTGCACGGGTTCCACTCGTACTGGTTCAAGTTGGGGTCCCATCCGCCGGTCCTCGACTTGATGCTGGCGTTGAACCCGTACCAGCTGAGATCGAAATCGAGGATGTCGAAGTAGGCCTCGGCCCCGGTGACCTCGATGAACTGCCCCTCTCCGGAAAACTGATCTCTCCAGTAGAGCGCCGCCAGGATGTTGACCGCCGCCTGCTCCCCGGCAACGTAGTCGTTGATCCAGACCCCGGACCGGGTGGGGTCGCCCCCCTTCCCCCTGGGGAGCTGGTCCTGGGGGAAGCCGGTGTTGTGGACGAAGGAGTTGGTGCACTGAGAGAAGGGATCGAGCTCCCATTGGCCGTGCTTGGAAACCCTGTCCTTGTAAGGGCCCCACGACCCGCGGACACCCACCCAGCAATAGACAGTTCTCGGGTTGATCCGGGAGATCTGCCTGTACCCGACGCCGAGATTGTCCATGTAACCGGGGAGATGCCCATCGACGATGACATCTGCATGCTTGGCAAGTTTCTTGAAAAGTTCCTGGCCTTCCTCGGTCTCAATGTTGAGCGTTACGGAGTGCTTGTTCACCATCTCGGCGATGAAGTCGAGTCCGCATTTCTCCCCGGTCTCCTTGTCGGCGAGCATGTACTCTTCCCTCCCGAAGGGGGTCAGCTTCCTCATCGGATCCCCCCCGGGCGGTTCGATGCAGATCACCTCGGCTCCCGCCTCGCCGAGCAGAGAGGAGGCGAACTTGTGCCCCATCCGCCAGAGGCCGATGTCGAGAACCTTGAATCCTTGAAGCGCCTCCGCTTTTCCGAACCCTTTCTCGAACCTGAGGTTGTCCTCGCACCATTTCCCGAACTCTCCCGCCTTCCGCTTTTCGTAGACCTTCATGACTTCCTCGGGCGGAGGGGGCGGTGTTATGGGCCAGGGCCTGACCTCGGGACTCATCAACGGAAGGGTATCGGCCCGACTCTTGATTTCGACTTCTCTTTTTTCTCTCGCCATCTTTAGACCTCCCATTCTTTCGTCACAGGAGTGTTTTCCAAATTTTCGCCTCGTTCAGGTCCCGCATGGCCCTCCTTCTGAAACCGAACCGCATCGAAAAAAACCGTTCCCTGAACGTGCTTTCCGGGCATCACCCCCATTTTGGCCTCGTCACGATTTCCCGTTTGCCGGAGCAACATCACCCGTCAATTGATGGGCTCTACCCTCATTTTCTCCTGCGACCACGGATGACCGCGGGCGGCCTGGGCCACGTCGAGAATGTCACGGGCCACCAACTCCAGGGTTTCTCCAAGCTCCCAGTAATCGTTCCGGAGACAGTTGAGGTAAAAGTTGTAGAGCATCTTCCCCACCCTCTCGCTGTTTCCGAAAGCCAGAAAATGTCCCTCCTCGACATTCCTTCGGTGTGTTATCAGGAGGAAAGCGTCGATATCCACCCCTTCCTGTCCGTCAAAGTGGATATCGTTCGCCTTCCCGTCGACGATGTGGATCGTGGCCTCTTTCATGGCATAGTCGCCTCCTCGCGGGCGTGACCAATGGTCACGGGCACCCCCTTGCGTCAACCGGTTGCCGCGTCCCCGAAAACGACGGATGGCGGCAACATCCGGCATCGGCGCATCCGCACAGGCGCTGATCGGCGCTGCTTACGCCGTCTCGATCAGTCCGACGGGGAGTTTGTCCTTGACGGACCGAAGAGCGCCCTTCCTCTTCACGAGTTCTTTGCGGTGTTCCGGATCCGCAAGACCTGCGATTTCTTTATCGATGCCGGAGAGAACGATCTCCAGAGCCTCCCTGAGTTCATGCACTTCTACCCCTGTCAGCTGGAGTTCCATGGCGTCCCTCCTTTCTTCACGGGGCGAACCTGCCGATTCCCCCAACGCCCTGTCAGGATCACGTCCGCCGATCGCCATCCTCCCTAAGGACCGCCATCGGCGACCGCGACCGCTTCCTGCTCACACGTAGGACCCCGATGCCGTGCTACCCCAAAAATGGATACAACAAGAAGCGTGCCAGGGGCGGGAAATCCCCGCGCCGTGGCTCGAGCTGTTCCGGAATTTCGGTGGATTATCGAAGCACTGTAGACGGGTAAAACGCAAAAGGGCAGGGATGGATCCGTCAGAGAGGGTGGCCGGGGATGTATGAAATCGGACCCGCGCCGGCAGTATACTCTTGCATCAAGGGGAGTTCACGATTTTCCGAGGGTGTACGAAATCAGACTCCCAACCATCATTCCATCAGCCGGTCCCGGCCTCCTTCTCCAGGCCGTAACGGCGGATCTTGCTGTACAGGGTGCTCCGGCTCACCTGGAGGCGGCGGGCCGCCTCGTGCTTGTTCCAGGACGAATCCTCCAGCGCCTTCAGGATCATCCTCCGCTCCATGTCGCCCAGAGAGACCCCGGCCGGGTCGCCGCCGGATTCCTCGAGAAAGGAGGGCAAGTGCCGGATCGCGATCTCCTCCCCCTGGCAGAGAATGACGGCGTAGCTCAACGCGTTCTCCAGTTGCCGGACGTTGCCGGGCCACTGGTAATCCATCAGCGCCCGCATGGCGTCCGAGGAGATCTTCGGGATCGCTTTCCCCTCCTTCCCGCTGAATTTGGCGAGGAAATGCCGGGAGAGGAGCGGGATATCTTCCTTTCGCTCGCGCAGGGGAGGCAGGTTGATGGAGAAGACGTTCAGCCGGTAATAAAGATCGTCCCGGAACCGTCCCTCCTCTACGTCCCGGCGCAGGTCCCGGTTGGTCGCCGCCAGCACCCGGACGTCCGCTTCGATCGTCTCCTCTCCGCCCACCCGTTCGAAGCAGCGGTCTTGCAGGAACCGCAGCAGGAGGACCTGGGTAGCCAGCGAGATGTCGCCGATCTCGTCGAGAAAGAGCGTCCCGTCCTGGGCCCGCTCGATCCTTCCCTTTTTCTGGCGGATCGCCCCGGTGAATGCGCCCTTTTCGTGACCGAAAAGCTCGCTCTCCAACAGGCTCGGCGAATAGGCCGAGCAGTTGGCCACCACGAAGGGACCGTTCCGGCGATAGTTCTGCTTGTGGATCGCCTGGGCCACCAGCTCCTTGCCGGTGCCGTGTTCCCCCGTGATGAGAACGGTGGCGTCGGACGTGGCCACAAGGTCGATCAGGTCGTAGATTTCCCGAATCTTTTTGCCTTGTCCGATGATTTCCCCCCGGGAGAGGGCTTCCTCGGGTTCCTTTCTAAACCTTGCGATCTCCGCCTCG
>DATHRT010000234.1:0-2738 GCA_035464915.1 Candidatus Limnocylindria bacterium | reverse complement strand
GTGGAAGACGATGGACCCGTCGACCAGACCCGGGATCCTGAGCACCTGCGTCTCGCGCGGCGGATCGCCCGTCCCTGGCAGAAGGTCCGACAGCTCCCGTCCCAACTTCTCCAAGTCGCTCCGTGCGGCAGTGCGCGAGGCTGCACGGATCCGCACGAAGTGCGTCCCCTGGAAGAAGTCGAGCGACGTGGCGGACACGATCGCCTCGGAAGTCCCTACCATCGTTACCTCCTGCCCGGGGAACCGGTGCTGGGAAAAGATACCGAAGGCGTCCCTTTGGGTTACGTGCCGGAATAGCTCGAGGCGAACTTCGGCCTTTTCGTTCCCCGCGGGCCTTACGATCCCCACCGTCAGTTCCTGGAAACCATACGGGATAAAGAGCTCCGCCTCTCCGTCGATCTCCTCGTACAGGTTGTCGGGCCCGAAGGTGCGCGCCGGCTCCGCGGCGGTCCAGGACCGATCCGCCAGGCGGGAAAACAGGGAAGTGCCCCCTCCTTCTTTTACGGGAAGGGCCGCGCACCGCGGTCCCGCGACGAGAAGGAACAGGGAGAGCCCGACAAGGACCTTGTGACCCGCGAGCCGATATCGTCCCGCCCGGCGCATCGATTCGCTTTATGCCAGGTGACGATGGGCACGACGGGCAAGCCGTTTCACGTCGAGCCCCAGCCGGCAGGCGACCGCGCAGGATCCGCAGGAGAGGCAGGGCAGGGCGCCCCGATCCGGGCCAAGCCCCCGGTATGTCCCCCGGGCAAGATCTTTCTGGCCGTACCCCTCCAGGTAGGTGAGGGAACGAAGGACCGACGGGACGTCCACGTCGCTTGGGCAGGAGCCCGCGCATTCGCCGCACAGGCCGCAGTGGCGGTCGCCGATCGCCCGGGCATACTGGTCAAGCGCCTTTCTTCCCCCCCACCCGAGCCGCTTGCCGCTTGCCTTCACGTTCTCGTCCACCTGAGAGAAGCTCACCATGGAAGGGATCGTCGTCGCCACGCCGGGGTTTTCCAGGACCCAGGCAAGAGCCGCCTGGTGGGGGCTTAAAGAACCCTGCGGAACGGCGTATCCCCCCGCCTGCGTTTTCATGCCGATGATGCCTATCCCTTTGGCGGCTGTGTCGCGGATCGTCGCCGAGAGCCCGTTCCCGGATCCGAAGACGTTTTTGATCGCCGCCTTGATCCCCGTGTCAGACCGGAAGTTGTACGCAACAAGTACGGTCCGGTAGAACTCCTGCTTCCCGACGGCCGAAAGGACCTCCTCCTGGCCGCTGTGGGTGGTGACGCCGGGCACGCGGATCTTCCCCTGGTCGAGCAGCTTCTGGAGCGCCTCCCGGGCACCTTCGTCAGCCACTTCTCCTTCCGATTTGATTCCGTGCAGCTGCATGATGTCGATGACATCCGTTTTGAGGGAACGAAGGCTGTTCTCCACGGAGGCGATCATGCGGTCGACCGGGGCGATGTGTACCTTCGATGCCAGCACCACCTTTTCCCGGACCCCCTCGAGGGCGCGTCCGACGATCCGCTCGTTTTCCCCTCCCATGTAGCAGTCCGCCGTGTCGACGTAGTTCACCCCGTGGTCGACCGCGTAGCGGATCACGTCCGGATCCCGCGTGATCATCGCACCCATCCCCACCGTCGCCACGCGGATCCCCGTGCCACCTAACACTCTCGTTTCGAGTTCTTTCTCGGGAAGGGACAAGGCCGCCCAGACTTTAGCCCCCCGGACGACCGGGGCGGCGGCAACCGCAGCGGCAGCGCAGCATAGCCCTTTAAGAACGTCCCTGCGTACTACGTTGCTCCTGTCTTGCCTTCCCTTCCTTTCTTTTCCCCGCCCTGCGACGCTCATCCTTCCTCCCCCGTCATGGCGACTTCCCGCGCTGGGTGCCTGTCCGCCGATTTATGGTAGTTTACAGGAAGGAAGAACCCGAATGCGCCAGGTCGCCTCCGCCATCTATCGCCTTGCCCTGGCCCTCTGGGTCGGGGGGATGTCGGTCTTCACCTTCGTGGTGACCCCCGTCATCTTCCGGACGCAGACGCGCGACAGCGCGGGGAAGATCGTCGGCGCCCTCTTCCCGGTCTACTTCCGCTTCTGCCTGGTGGTTACCGCCGCCGCCTTCGTGGCACGAGCGGCCTCCGGGAAGGCGTTTGCCGGAGCCCGGCAACTGGCCGGCACCGCGCTTCTCGTCTTCTGCCTGGCGATCGTCTCGTACCACGCGTTCGGGCTTGGTCCCCGCATGGCAACCGTCCGGGAAATGGTCGTTGCGCCGGAGGCGGCCCCGGAAGAAGACCCGGCGCGGCGCGAGTTCTCCCGCCTGCACGGGATCTCGATGACGCTGAACCTCGTGGTCATCCTCGCGGGGGCGATCCTGATCCTCTGGTACGACGCCTTCCGACGCTGACCGTGCGGGGATTTTTGAACAGGCTCGACTGGGCCGTGCTGATCATCGCTGCCGTTCTCCTGGGCCTGGCGCCGTTCCTCCCGGAACCGCACCTCGTGGAGAAATGGAGGATGCTGGCGAACGGGACACTCCGGAGGCCGATCGACATCCTCGATCTCCTCTTCCACCTGTCCCCCCTCTTCCTGATCGCCCTGAAGCTTTTCTCCCGGGGGAAATAGGAAAAATAAAAGGGGGGCGGCCTGTTTTAAGCCGCCCCCCTGTGTTGCTGTGGAGGGTCGTCTTCCGCGGAAGATTCCCTACCGTCTTGCTTTTGCCCCCTGGCGCCGCAAGGTGACAAGAATCGCCAGCA
>DATHRT010000233.1:0-21273 GCA_035464915.1 Candidatus Limnocylindria bacterium | reverse complement strand
AGCATGACGTTGTTCAAGAGCGTCGTACTAGGGCGTCTGAATCGATGGGCGAAAACGACGACCTGGAATATCGACGAATTCATCATCGATATCATCCGGAACATGCTCGTTCCGATCGCCTATTACGGGGTGTTTTACCTGGCCGTGAAGAACCTGGCGATCCCCGGGTTTCTGGAACGGGTCATCGGGGTGGCCGGGGTGGTCCTGGTTGTCTTTCTGTCCGCCCAGGCACTGATCGCGGTGGCAAGATTCGGCATCCGGACCTACATTGAAACCGCGGAGAAGGGATCGGACCGCGAGCGGGCCCTCCAGGGATTCATGACCCTGATACGGGTCGTCGTGTGGGGGCTCGCAACGGTCGTCCTCCTGGACAATCTCGGTTTCCGGATCAACACGGTCATCGCCGGTCTCGGGATCGGCGGCATCGCCGTCGCGCTGGCGGCGCAGAACATCCTGGGAGACCTCTTCGCCTACTTCACCATCATGTTCGACAGGCCCTTCGAGATCGGCGACTTCCTCATCGTCGGGGATTATATGGGGGTGGTCAATCATCTCGGGGTGAAGACGACCCGCATCGGCAGCCTGGGCGGGGAGCAGATCATCATGTCCAACAAGGACCTTACCGATTCCCGGGTGCGGAATTACAAGAGGATGGAGAAAAGGAGGGTATTGTTCCGGCTCGGGGTGACATACCAGACTCCCTACGAGAAGCTCAAGGAGATCCCGGGGATCATCAGGGGGATCATCGAGGGGATCGAGGAAACCACTTTCGACCGGGCCCACTTCTCGTCTTACGGGGATTTCAGCCTTGTGTTCGAGGTGGTCTACTACGTCATGGATAGGGACTACACCAAGTATATGAATATCCAGGAGCAGATCAACTTCCGGATCCACGAGGAGTTCGAGAAGCGGAAGATCGAATTCGCGTACCCGACGCAGACGCTTTACCTGAACAAGGTCGCGCAGTCATAAAGAAAACGGCGGCGGGCGAACCTGCCGCCGTGGAAAAGCGCGCGGGATCGCTTCTCCGTCAATCGCTATCCCGGGCCTCGAGCCATCGCTCGGCGTCGATGGCGGCGCGACAGCCGCACCCGGCAGCGGTCACCGCCTGGCGGTAGACGATGTCATGGACGTCGCCCGCGGCGAAGACCCCGTCGACGCTGGTCATCGAGCCGTTCCGCAGAACGATGTACCCCTTGTTCAACTCGATCTGCCCTTCGAAGATCGCGGTGTTCGGGTCGTGCCCGATCGCGATGAAGACCCCGTTGGTCTCCCTCGTCTCCTCTTTTCCGTCTTTCGTATTCCGGATCTTCACCGCGGTAACCTCTTGCTTCTCCGGGTCCAGGATGTCCGTGATCACGGTGTCCCAGAGAAACTGGATCTTTTTGTTCTTCCTGGCGCGGTCGGCCATGATCTTGGAGGCCCGGAGCTGGTCGCGCCGGTGCACGATCGTGACCCTGCTTGCGAACTTCGTGAGGAAATTCGCTTCCTCGGCCGCGGTGTCCCCGCCTCCCACGACGATGACGTCCTTCTCGCGGAAGAAAGCGCCGTCGCACGTAGCGCACGTGGATACCCCCCGGCCGAGCAGCTTCTTCTCGGATGCAAGGCCGAGCATCTTGGCCGAGGCGCCCGTGGCGATGATCAGGGATTCCGCCTGGTAGCTGTTCTCCTCGGTCTTCACGGTGAAGGGGTAATCCCCGAGACGCACCTCGGTCGCCCTCTCCATCCGGTATTCCGCCCCGAAACGTTGCGCCTGCTGTTTCATGATTTCGACGAGTTCCGGTCCCTGGATGCCGTCACGGAAGCCGGGGAAGTTTTCCACCTCGGTCGTGAGGGACAACTGACCGCCGGGCTCGTGTCCTTCCAGAACCAGCGGGGAAAGGTTCGCCCGCGCGGTATAGATGGCGGATGTGGATCCGGCGCACCCGGACCCGAGGATGATTACCTTGTATGCCATGGTCGCTCCTCCGAAGGGCTCACTGCCATGGGAAAGTGTGGCCTCCGCGGGGAATTGTTGTCAAGCCCGCTCCCCGTTTTTCATCGCGGGGGAATCCTCCCGAAAGCTGGTGCATCCAAAGAGACGAACAACTTTGCCAATAAACCGAAAAGGGGGAATTCCCATGTGCAAGACGTGCGGATGCGGCGGAAAGAAATAGGGTTGCTGCAATTCAGTTAAGGACAGAATCTCGGGGGGAGGGAATGACCTCCCCGTTTTTTTTAGTGCCAGGCAGACGGGAGGAACTTTCAGATGAAACTCGCGGAACGCATGAAACCCGGCGGGATAGGCGTGATAGCGACGGCCGCCCCTGATGGATCGGTGAACACAGCCATATACGCCCCCCCGCACCTGAGCGACGACGGCACGGCGGCCTGGGGGATGTCCGAGGGACGCACCTACAGGAACGTCCGGGGGAATCCGAACGCCTCGTACCTCTACATCGCTCCCGGCGACGGATACCGGGGGGTGAGGCTCACCATGAAGCTAAAGGAGATCCGGGATTCCGGGGATCTCCTCGAGACGATACGGTCCCGTACGAAGCAATCCTCGGGGGAGGGGGCGGCGATTGCCGTCAAGTACGTCGCTTTCTTCGAGATCGTTGAGGAGAGGCCGCTTGTGTGAGGCCATTCCCCCGTAAATCCGGAAGCAAAAGGCGGCTTGGCCGGGGAAATAATTCCCATGAAACCGTCACGTGCCTGCTTCGACCCCCCTTTTTTTCTCTGTTCTTTCCTGCTCGTTTCCTCCGCTGCCCGTAGCGCCGATTCCCGCCTCGACTCGATACGCCTTCCTCCCGGTTTCCGGATGGCCTGCGAGGATTAACCTGTTGGCGTTCGGAAAAACCGGAATAGAATGGGAGGGCATGTCAAGACAGCCCCGGTCGGGGACAGAGGAGAAACATGAAAAGGACCCTGTTGCTCCTTGCGCTGGCCGTTCTCCTGGCAGGGGGAGGGCCCGGATGCAAGCCGCCCGCCGGGAAGGAGATCAAGATCGGCCTGATCACTCCGCTTTCGGGGGATGTCAAGACCTTCGGGGAATCGGTGAAAAACGCATTCGAGATCGCGGTGGAGGAAGCGAACGCCAAAGGCGGCGTGGCGGGAAAGATGATCACGCCCGTCATCGTGGACGATAGGAACGACCCCACGGAAGCGAGCAACGCGGCGAACCTCCTTATCAACCAGCACGGGGTGAAAGCGATCGTCGGATCGGTCACCTCCAAGACCACCATCCCGGTCTCCGACATTGCCCAACGCTATAGGATTCCCACGATCACGCCCACTGCGACGAACCCGAAGGTGACGGTTGCGGACGGGAAGCGCAAGGACTACGTGTTTCGCGCATGTTACACCGACTCCTTCCAGGGGACGGTGATGGCGAAGTTCGCCCGGGAGAAGCTTTCTGCGCAGACCGCCGCCGTCCTGTACGACGCCTCCAACGACTATTCCAAAGGGATTGCCGAAGTATTCCGGGATGCGTTTGCCGTCAGGGGAGGAAAGGTAACGGCCTACGAATCGTACGGGAAGGACGACGTCGATTTCTCGGCGGTGATCACCAAAGTGAAGGTATCGAAGCCCGACGTCCTCTTCCTTCCCGACTACTACAACAAGGTCGGTCTTATCGCGAAACAGGTGAAGGAAAAGGGAATGGAGGGGCGGCTGATCGGACCCGACGGGTGGGATTCGCCGGAACTGGTCAAGGTGGCGGGGGAGGCGATCGAGGGGGGGTACTTCTCCAACCACTATTCGCCGGAGGATACGCGCCCCGAGGTTGTGAACTGGGTGAATAAGTACCGGGAGAAGTTCGGGCAGACGCCGGACGCCCTGGGAACCCTGACCTATGATGCAACCAAGATGATGCTGGAAGCGATCCGGATGGGCAACAGCGACGACCCCGGGAAGATCCGGGATGCACTGGGGTCCCTCAAGGGATTCGAGGGGGTCACCGGGAAATTCACGATGGATGCGAACGGGGATCCCATCAAGAGCGCCGTCATCATCCAGATCCGGGACGGGAAGCAGAGATTCCTTCAGGTCGTGAATCCCTGATTGACGAAGCAATAAATTCTGCCTATGGAATATTTCGCCCAACAGGTCATCAACGGTCTGCAGCTCGGGTTCGTGTATGCCCTGATCGCCCTCGGCTACACCATGGTCTACGGGATCGTGCGGCTGATCAATTTCGCCCACGGTGACGTCTTCATGGTCGGCGCCTTCATCGGGCTCTATACCATCGAACGTCTCCAGTTTCCGCTCCCGGTGGTGTTCCTTTCGGCAATCATCGGTTGCACGATCCTCGCGGTGCTCATCGAACAGCTGGCCTACCGTCCCCTGCGCCACGCCCCCAAGATCGCCTCGCTGATCACCGCAATCGGCGTGTCGCTGTTTCTCGAGTACTTCACGAGTCTGCGACAGGTGTTCGGCCCGAACTTCTACTCCTTTCCCCGCCCTTTCACCGTGGTCGGCTGGGAAGTGCGCGGGATCCAGGTGACCAACATCCAGCTGGTCATCCTTGCCGTCACCCTGGTCTGCCTCCTGATGCTCCAGTTCATCGTGTACCGGACGAAAATGGGCAGGGCGATGAGGGCCGTGTCGTACGACTACGTAACCGCCGGACTCATGGGGGTGAACGTCAATATGGTGATCTCCTTCACCTTCGGGGTCGGGGCGGCATTGGCGGGGGTGGGGGGAGTTTTGTACGGCATCGCCTATCCCCAGGTGAACACCTTCATGGGTTTCATGCCGGGGCTGAAGGCGTTCACCGCGGCCGTCCTCGGCGGGATAGGCAACATCCCCGGTGCGGTGCTGGGGGCGCTCATCATGGGGCAGTCGGAAACGATGGTGTCGGCCTATCTGTCCTCCACGTACCGGGACGGAATCGCCTTCGTGATCCTTATCCTGGTGCTCCTGTGGAAACCCACCGGCATTCTCGGGACCCGTCGCTCCGAAAAGGTCTGACGCCTTGACGAATCCCCTCCGGAATCTGGGCAGAATCCTCTCTGCGTATGTGCTTCTGGCAGCGGGCATCACCCTTCTGCAGGCGACGGGGCTCGCGAACCCATACTGGATCCAGATCCTCGAGCTGGCGTGCATCGTGGCGATTTCGGCCCAGGGGCTGAACATCATCTACGGATACACGGGCCTGTTCTCCCTCGGTCACGCGGCGTTCTACGGTATCGGGGCCTATACGTCGGCCTACCTCATGAAGATGTACGGGGGGCAGTCCCAGGCGGCCTTCTTCCTCGCCTTGCTGGCGGGCGGGGGCGTCGCGGCTGCTGTTGCCTACCTGATCGGGCTGCCCACGCTGCGGCTCACTTCGGACTACCTCGGCATCGCGACGCTCGGGTTCGGGATCATCATGAAAGTGGTCTTCGACAACGCCGACACCTTTCTTCCCGAGCTGGGGGGGGCCCGGGGGATGACGGGAATCGCAAAGATGTCAACCGTCCCCTGGGTGATCTTCTTCCTTCTCGCCTCGCTCCTGATCGTGCGGAATACGATTTATTCCAGCTACGGTCGGGCGATTCTCTCCATCCGGGAGGACGAGATCGCCGCCGAGATGATGGGGATCGACACCTTCCGGTACAAGATGGTCGGTTTCGTGATCGGTTGCGCCTTCGCCGGAGTGGCCGGGGGGCTCTATGCGCACCTCTACACCTTCCTCCACCCGAGCAACTTCGATTTTTTCAAGTCGATCGACATCCTGGTTATCGTGGTCCTCGGGGGATTGGGGAATATGAGCGGGACGCTGGTCGCCTCGTTCGGGTGGATCTTTCTGCTCGAGGGGCTGCGGGTGGTTCTTCCCCCCGGGTACGTGGAGCTTCGGTGGGTGTTGATCCCGGTCCTGCTGATCGTCACGATGCTTCTTCGGCCGCAAGGCCTTTTCGGGACACGGGAGTTTCCGTATTTGCGGGGGAGGCTGTATCGATGACGCTCGAGATCCGGGGTCTCACCAAGTATTTCGGCGGCATCCGGGCGGTGGACGGGGTAGACCTCCGGATCGCGGAAGGAGAACTCGTGGGCCTTATCGGCACGAACGGATCGGGGAAGACCACGGTATTCAATCTGTTGACCGGGTTTTACCAGCCCGATGCGGGGTCCATAACGTTCGGGGAAAAGAGCCTGGTGGGAGTCTCGCCGCACCGGATCAACCGGCTCGGGATCGCCAGGACCTTCCAGAATGTTCGTCTCTTCCGGAACCTGACCGTCATGGATAACGTCCGTATCGCCCACCACTTCTACCGGGAATACGGGCCCCTGTCGGCGCTGTTTCGGACAGGGCGGTATTACCGCGGGGAGAAAAAGCTTCAGGAAAAGGTTGAGGACTATCTGTCCATCTTCTCGCTTCAGAGCAGGATAAATGAGGTGGCAGGGAACCTTCCCTATGGGGACCAGAGGAAGCTGGAAATCGCAAGGGCACTTGCTTCGGAGCCAAAGGTTCTCCTGCTTGACGAACCGGCCGCGGGGATGAATTCCTTCGAAGTGAGGAGACTGATGGAGTTCATCCTCGAGATCCGGGACCGGTTCAAAATCTCCATCCTTCTTATCGAGCACCAGATGCGATTGGTCATGGGGATATGCGAACGCCTGGCGGTCATGGATTTCGGCCAGGTGATCGCGAGAGGTCGTCCCGAAGAGATCCGGGAGAACCGGAAGGTGATCGAGGCATATCTCGGGGAGGATGTTCCGTTCGAATGAGGAAATACAACGTATGATGCAAGGGATGAGGTGCTTTTGCTAACCATTGAATCCATAAATGTATATTACGATAACATCCAGGCCCTGCACGACGTCTCCTTCGCTGTGGGGAGGGGAGAGATCGTGGCGCTTATCGGAGCCAACGGGGCGGGGAAGAGCACCGTACTGAAGGCCGTTTCCGGTATCCAGAAACCCCGTTCCGGTCGAATTCTTTTTGAGGGGCAGGAACTGGTCGGCGCTCCCCCGCACCGGATCGTGCGGAGAGGAATTTCCCTTGTTCCGGAGGGAAGAGGGATTTTCGCCAATATGACCGTACGGGAGAACCTCGAGATGGGGGCGTTCACCCGGACCTCGCGGGAGGAGATGACGAAAAGCCTCGAGGAGGTATTCGTCCTGTTCCCCCGGTTGAGGGAAAGGGTGTTTCAGCAGGCCGGAACTCTTTCGGGGGGGGAGCAGCAGATGCTCGCCATCGGCCGGGCGGTGGTGGCGAAACCGTCTCTCATGCTGCTGGATGAGCCATCGATGGGGCTTTCCCCCCTGCTGGTGGCGGATATCTTCCGGCACATCCGGCAAATCAACAAGGCCGGAACGACGATACTCCTTGTCGAACAGAACGCATTCATGGCCCTCAACGTTGCCCACCGGGCCTATGTCCTGGAGACGGGTGTGGTCACCTTGTCGGGCAATTCCTCCGAGCTTCGCAACGCTTCGAAGGTTCGCGCCGCGTACCTGGGCGATGTTATGGAATAGGAGCGATATCCGACCCCAGGCAATTGAAAATATTGAGTGCCAGGCAAGCGGGAGCGAACCATGCCGCGGCCTCCAGGGGAAGTGTTTCCGTCCTCCCGATCACCAGGAAACCGCCGGGAAACAGCACGGAGGCGATCGCCCTGGCGACCGGTACCCGCCGCGGCACGGCGAAATAGGTGAATGCCGCGTTTCGGCAGAGGACCAGGTGAAACGCCCCTGACGGAGGGTTTCCCATCAGGTCGTGATCCCGAAACGTAACGGAACGGACCACGTCCTCACGCAGCCGGAACCGTCCCTCTTCCTTTAGGAAATACTTTTCCACGATCGACCGGGGCACTTCACGGAGGCTGCTTTCCGTGTAGAGCCCCTCCCCGGCCCGTTGCAGGCAGGCGCCGGCGACGTCCGTCGCAAGGATGGACATCGGAGGTTTCCGCCCCGGAAGCTCCTCCCACAGGATCCGGAGGGTGAAGGCCTCCTCCCCCGACGCGCAGCCGGCGCTCCAGGCAAAAACCGGGTTTCCCTTCGCCGCCAAAGGCGCCAGCACATGGCGGGAGAGGGCATCGAAAACCCGGCGATTGCGAAAGAACCGCGAAATCGTCACGGTGAAGAGGGGACGCAGGACATCCCATTCCGAAGGATTCCTGCGAAGAAACAGGAGATAGGAGGAAAAATCGTGGACGCCCACCGACTCCATCCTTCGCATGACCCGGCGACGGATGTTTCGCCGGACCAACGCGGCGGGGGCGAGACCGAGGGGGGGGAGGACTTCTACGAGGAACGTTTCGAAATCCGTCACGGGGTCTCCCGGTACCGCCCGGACAAAGCCTCCCTTTTGAAGATTCGCATGAGCAGGAAGATGGCCGGAAACAGGAGGACCGCCCCTGCCGCGAGGAACAGGAGCAGGAGGCGAAGCGTGGAAGGGGAGGACGCGGACGAGGAGAAGGTGATGGCCGGCCGGGCGAGGAACGGAAACTGGGCCAGACCCCAGCCGAGAAGGATCAGGACGACCTGGGCGGCGGCGAAGATCCGCGCGATGGAGTACGCGGAGAGAACCAGGGAGACGCAGGCCCCCAGGGCGGCGGTGGCGTAAAACATCGCCACGCTTACAAACCAGTCGCTTCCCGTGAGGGCTCCGTAGAAGTCGGGCGCTCCCGAAGCGGCGATGACCGGGACGAAAACGGACAGCAGGGCGACCGCCGCTGCCGACCATAGGGCGCGGCAGCGGAAGTCGCTCCGCAGGTCGGGGTCATCCGTTTCCATGATGAGGTAGACCGCGGCCAGGTAGGAGAAGGCGGAGAGGGTGAGGACACCCACCGAAAGGGGGTAAGGGGCGAGCCAACTCGCCGTGTCCCCGGTGAAGGTCAGCGGTTCCGCGGGGATCCGTCCGGAAGAGAGGGCTCCGATCGTGACGCCGAGCAGAACCGGGGTGACGAGGCTGGCCCCCGCGAAAAGAGTACCCCACCGGCCCGTTCCGCGTTCCTCGTGCAGATGATACGCATGAAACGCAAAGGCGGCCCCCCGAAGGACGATCCCGGCGAGGAGCAGGGTCAGCGGCACGAACAGGGCGGTGGAGATTGCGGCGAATGCCGAGGGGAAACCGGTGAAGAGAATGACGATTGCCACAATGAGCCAGATGTGGTTCGTCTCCCAGACCGGCCCGATGGCGCGGGCGATCAGTTGTCTCTGGGCATCGGCGCGGGGCCCCCGTGCAAAGAGGTCCCAGACCCCTCCGCCGAAATCGGCGCCGCCCAGCAGGGCGTAGAGCACAAGGGATCCGAGAATGCTCCCTGCCAGCAGGGAAGAAAGGGAAGGCATCTCCTACCCGGGCTCGCTTCCGCCTTTCCCGTCGAGAGGGAAGGCGGGGCTTGCCGAGACTTCGCGCCTGATCAGCCAGGCCGCGGAGACCCCGAGGGCAAGGTAGAGAAGGGAGAAGAAGGCGAAGGGGATCGCGAGTCCTCCGACCGTGGTGACCGCGTATGCCGTGCGCATCACTCCGTGAATGACCCACGGTTGCCGGCCGAGTTCGGTCACGACCCAGCCCGCCTCCACCGAGAGGATTCCGAGCGGTCCGCAAGCCGCCACGGCGAAGAGAAATGGGCGGTGGTACAACCATTCCCTCCTCCTCCAGGCCAACAGGGCCGAAAGCAGGGCCAGGACGCTCATCGTCGCCCCGAAGGCCACCATGAACTGGAAGGCGAGATGGACCGGAACAGGGTTCGGCCACTCGTCACGGGGAAAGGCCGACAACCCCTTTACTTCCGAGTCGGGGTCGTGAAAGGCGAGGAGGCTTAACGCTCGCGGGATCTCGATCGCGAATCTCGTCGTCTGGCTGTTCACGTCGGGGATCCCCCCGATCCGGAGAGGCGCCCCCCGTTCGGTGCGGAACTGCCCCTCCATGGCGGCGAGCTTCGCCGGCTGATGGCGGGCGATGAATCTCGCGTTGAAATCCCCGCTCACGGGGAGAAGGATCGCCGCCACGCCCCCCACCCAAAGGGCGATGGCGAGCGCCCGGCGGTGGAACAGGTTTTCCCTGTCCCGGAGGAGCATGAAGGCATGGATCCCCGCCACCGCGAACCCGGAAGCGGCGAAGGCGGCGAGGGTCATATGCGCCGTCTCCGTCTTCCATGCCGGGTTGAACATCGCGGCAAGGGGGGAGATATTGACCGGTTTGCCATCCAGCAAGGCAAAGCCGGCGGGGCTGTTCATCCACGCGTTTGCCGTGACCACGAAGACCCCCGACAGGATTCCTCCGATGGCGACGGCCACCCCGGAAAGCAGGTGGAGACGGGGGGACACCTTGTCCCACCCGTAAAGATAGATCCCGAGGAAGATCGCCTCGGCGAAAAAGGCGAATCCCTCGAGGGCGAAAGGGAGCCCGATGATCCCTCCGGAGAACTCCATGAAACGGGGCCACAGGAGGCCCAACTCGAAGGAGAGGACCGTCCCGGAGACCGCCCCGACGGCAAACAGGACTCCCGTCCCCCGGGCCCATCGTTTCGCGAGTTCCTGATAGACGGGTTTGCCGGTCTTTCGATAGGCGGCCTCCGCGATGACCATCAGGACAGGCATCCCCATCCCGGCAACCGCGAAGATGATATGGAAGGCGAAAAGCATCGCCATCTGGCCACGGGCGAGGAGCAGCTCCGTCAATAGGGGATCCTCCCGATCGCTATTGTATCCTCAAAAAAGGTAGCAAACCCTTGTTCCTTGCCCGGGATCAAGGCGATAATAGGAAAACATCCGACAGTCCTTGCCCGACTCCAAGACGAGGAGGTATGGAATTGGAAGCCACAATCCCGAAAACCATCGGTCATTTCGTGAACGGCAGGATCATACCCGGTTCCGGCGGCCGTTACGGAAACGTCTACAACCCGGCTACCGGAGAAGTGAGCGGCCGCGTTGCGTTCGCCGGCAAGAGCGAAGTGGAGGAAGCGGTTTCCGCCGCCGCCGCCGCGTTTCCCGCCTGGGCGGCCACACCTCCCCTCCGGCGGGCGAGGATCCTGTTCCGGTTCAAGGAATTGCTGGAACGGCACGGGGAGGAAATTTCCGCCCTGATCACGGCCGAGCACGGCAAGGTGCTAAGCGACGCAGCCGGTTCCCTGACGCGGGGGGCGGAAGTGGTGGAGTTCGTCTGCGGGATTCCCCACTTGTTGAAAGGAAGCTATTCGGAAAACGTGGGGACCGGTGTCGACAGTTTTTCCTTCCGGCAGCCGCTCGGTGTATGCGTCGGGATCACCCCGTTCAATTTCCCCGCAATGGTGCCGATGTGGATGTTTCCCGTCGCCATCGCCTGCGGCAACACCTTTGTCCTGAAACCCTCCGAGAAAGACCCCTCCTGCCCGATGCGGCTCGCCGAACTGTTCGCCGAGGCGGGACTGCCCCCGGGAGTGTTGAACGTGGTAAACGGGGAGAAGGAGGCGGTCGATCTCCTGATCTCGCACCCGCAGGTCGCCGCGGTGAGCTTCGTAGGGTCCAGCGTGGTCGGCGAACAGGTGTATCGGAAGGCAACGTCACATGGCAAGCGTGTTCAGGCCCTGGGAAGCGCGAAAAACCACGCCATCGTAATGCCCGACGCGGACCTCGGGCAGGCAGTGGATGCCTTGATGGGAGCTGCGTACGGCTCCGCGGGAGAACGATGCATGGCCATCTCCGTGGTCGTCGCGGTAGGGGATAAGGTCGCCGACGCTCTGGTGGAGCGGATCGTCGACAGAATCGGGACGCTGAAGGTCCTGCCCGGCCAGGACCCCGAGGCGGAAATGGGGCCGCTTGTCACGGGCGAACACCGGGAGCGGGTGAAACGATACGTTGACCTCGGCGTAAGCGAGGGGGCAACGCTTGTGGCGGATGGACGGGGGCTTACGATCCCGGGCCACGAAAACGGTTTCTTCCTCGGCGCCTGCCTGTTCGACCGGGTTACGCCCGGGATGAGGATCTACCGGGAAGAGATCTTCGGCCCCGTGCTTTCCCAGGTGCGCGTTCCGGATTTCGAGGGTGCATTGCAGCTGGTGAACGATCACGAGTACGCAAACGGGACCGCCGTCTTCACGCGGGACGGGGACACCGCCCGCGAATTCGCCAGACGTGTGGAGGCGGGGATGATCGGGATCAATGTGCCGATCCCCGTACCGGTGGCGTTTTACAGCTTCGGCGGATGGAAGCGTTCGATGTTCGGGGACTATTTCGTGCACGGCGCCGAGGGCGTGAACTTCTACACCCAAATGAAAACGATCACGTCACGCTGGCCGACGGGGATTCGCACGGGAGCCGAGTTTATCATGCCTACCATGAAGTAGACCGGGGGGGGGGATCCGTCTCCCCCCTCACTTCGCCTCCGCAGGGACCAGTTCCAGAAAAGACGATTGCTTCGGGTCCTTGCTGAGAAACCGGCCCACCCATTCCTGGCCCCCGGGAGAGGCGGTGATCTCGCCGAACGCCCGGGCGTCGTTTTCCAGGCCGGACGCAAACCCGTTCTCGTACCCGTATTTCATGGCAAGCAGGGCTCCCCGCGCGGCGGCTTTCCTCGCCGCGAGGATGTCCTTCGCTTCCCCCGGGCCCGGGTGGGGGACCGAGAGGATGTTGCGGATCTCCTCTCGTTCGAGATGGCGTCGGAGCGCATCCATCTGCTTCGCGCCGATCGCGTCCCAGTCCTTTCGCGGGACCGTTTTCCCTCCTGAAACAAAACTGCGCGCGTGCCGGACGGCAACGGACAAAGCGGTCGCGGAGGGGACGAACTCGTCTGCCAGCCCCCACGAAACCGCCGTGTATCCATCCACCGGTTCGCCGTTGGCGCAAAGTTCGGCCGCCCTCGCGGGACCGACCAGGCGAGGAAGTCTCTGCATGCCTCCATACCCCGGGATGATCCCCAGTTTGACCTCGGGCTGGCCCAGGCTTGCGTTCTCGGTCACGATCCGGTAATGGGCGCTCATCGCCAGTTCGTTCCCGCCCCCCAGCGCGAATCCGTCGATGACGGCGATCACGGGAAGGGACAGTTTTTCGAGCTCCGTGAAGACGGCGATGTTCTTCCGGGCAAGCGCTCCGATCGCTTCCGCGGATTTTCCCTGGAATTCCTTCACGTCTGCTCCGGCGACGAAGGCCCTGCCTGCTCCCGTCAGCACCACGGCCCGCACCGGTCTTCCCTCGATCGTTCGGAGGGATCCCAGTTCCCTTATGATGGCGGAAAGCTGGGACAGCAGTTCCTCGTTGAGTGCGTTCAGCGCCTCCGGGCGGGTAATCGTCACGACAGCCACCTCTCCCAGGAGGCGCACGTCGAGATAACGGTTCTCTTTCGGGTCGGCGCCTACAATCCTCTCCCCGAGGAACGCATCCTCATACTCCCGGATCGCCCGCCCGGCCCGGTCCGCCTGGACGAGCGCGACCCCTTTCGGTTTCTCCATGGTGCCGTCAAGCATTTTCTGATGGATCCGCGGAAGACCGTCGAGGCCGGTGATCTCCAGGTCCTCCTGTTCCATGACGATCTTGCCCTCGGCCAGGAGCCGGACGACCTCCATCGCCTGGTCCGCACGGTACATGTGGGATCCCAGCAGGGACAGGTCCGTTTTTCCGCGGAAGAGGACGTACCCGCAGGGCATCGCGTTCTTTTCGTCGAAGTCCCGCAGGACGAAGGTGCTGTAGTGGAGCGTGCTCTGGTCCGGGCGGTCCACGATGAAGTCGGGACTCTGCCGGGGACCGAAAATTCCCCAGTACGCCTTGCCGAGGGCCTGGGCGTTTCGCATGAACCCCTTGGTGTATTCGGGATTCGGTTTTCCGTCGGGGGTGAGCGGGTCGGGCATGTCCGGCGGCAGGTTCATCCCGTCCCGGTCGATCACGCGGGAGGAGGAGATGCCCATCCGCCGGAGCGCGGCGATCCCCTTTTTTTCGGTGGAGCGGGAGGCGACGAAGGCGAGTTCCGCTCCGCGTTCCAGCGCTGCCCGGGCGAAGCCCCGGGAATAAGCGTCGGCCCCCCAGATCAGGCCTTTGCGGCCGGGGAGAAGGCCGATTTCCGAAAAGATCGAACCGGGGGTCCCCTTTCGAAAAAGTACCTGCTTCTGCCTCATCCACACCCACCGCGCGTCGAAGACGAACCTTTTCCCTTCGTAGAAGAAGGTTTCCCCGTACTCTCCCTTCAGCCCTTTTCCCGTGGCGCCGAAGAAAACGAGCGCGCCGTTTCGGGAGAGGGCGGAGACGAGCAGAGGAAAATTGAATGCCCCGGTGTGCTCGAAGATCGTGTCCACCGGGCGGCCGCCGTTGGCGGCGTATACCGCCTGACGGAACGGTTCCGTCCGCGCAAGCCACTCCTCATAGACGGTATCCGGCGGTATGGGGCCGAAGACTTCCGGGGGAATGGCGCGTCTGTCGACGAAGGCGTCCGCGATTCCGCGTTCGTGGAGTGATCGGAAAAGTTCGGGGTTGGACCCGAACAGGATCGCCCGGGCTCCGAGGCGTTTTGCGATCTGGGCCCCCGCAAAGCTCGTCCCCTTACCTCCGCCCAGAAGGAGGACGGAAGTTCCGGGGGAGACGCGAAGCCTTTCGACGACGGCCCGGTAGGCCGTTCCATAGGTAAGGAGCATCGCCGCAAGTCTCTCCGGCGTATGGCCCCGCAGGGGAGGCGGGACGGGGATTGCTCTCTCCTCGTCGACGATCGCGAACTGTGCGTTGAATCCGTCGTGGGTCTCGTACCCCCGGATGTTGTGCCCGGTCCACGAATCGAGGATGACTGCCTGTCCCACTTTTACGCGCGAGACGGCCGTGCCGGCGTCCACCACCACTCCCAGGGCGTCGCTTCCGGGAACGTGAACGGTGGCGGTGTCTCCTCTTCCGAACACCGGCACCGGGAGGCCCATCGAGGCGAAGTTGGTGTTGAAGTTCGGGCCCGTGGCCAGGAGCGCCACGAGCACGCGATTTGCGTCGCGTCCGCGAAGGCGCGGAGCCGGAACCTGCTCCAGACGGAGAGCTTCGGAGGGCGGTCCGTACCGGTCCCGGTGGATCGTCAGGGCGTGCATCGTTTCGGGGAGCGGTTTCTCGAGTGAGGGAAGGACGGAAAGGGGCCAGCATCCTTCGATTTTGGGGCCGGTTCCGGACATGACGCCTCCTTGGTCGGGCATTGGGTCATGGAGTTTCATCGCGTTTGCAATGCCCTTGTAGGATTCACATAAGCCGTTTCTGATTCCCGAACTATAATATATTTTCCTTCGTAAAGGGGGGGTACGATACCCGCTGTTGATGGGCCTCCGAATCGTGTATACTGAACTTGATTCCAGAATGGCCGGGAAGGAAGACCGCGAACGAACAATCATGGCCCCAGGAGGGGGAGGGAGGTGCCATGATGGATGTCCTGTTCTGGGGGTTCTTCGGCGTCGGGTTCCTGGTGATGCTCGCCATGATCGTATCCGTTTTCCGCTCTATCTGGAACGGGAAGAGGGAGAGGGATAACTGGAAGGAACTGGTCGATAAATCCTCGATCCTGAAAAGATAGGCCTGGGAAATACTTTTCCCTTTTCAGAAACAGAGGGAAAATTATAGCCAAAATCTGGCAAACCGATTCCCACTGTCCCGAATACCCCACAATAACAACAGGATAAACCCTTTAAAACCATAGAGATTTTCCGGTTGTCCCGGAGGCTCGCTATTTGCTAAGATTACAACAACTTATGCGCGGATACCCCGTATACAGGATGGATACCTCCACCGACACGATCCTGCGCGTCGGGACGATGCTGGAATTCCGGAAAAGCAGAAGGAGCATGAACCGGATCTCCCTGGCAAAACTTGCCCAGAAACTATTCTCGGTGGGGCCGGGCGAAATCATCTATCTGGGGTCCGAATCCGCACTGGAGCGCGCCGGGGTCGCGTGCAATACGGAGGGATATGTTTTCGCTGGGGAAAAACCCGCTTGAACAGCAAGTCGCCTGCCGATGCGAGGGAAGGAACAATCCGCCGATCCACGGGCGAGAAAAGCAAAGGAGACTGAAGGGCATGTCAACAGGGACGGTGAAGTGGTTCAACGATTCCAAAGGGTACGGGTTTATTACACCGGACGACGGGGAAGACATTTTCGTCCATTTCAGCGAGATTGTGGGCGACGGCTTCCGATCCCTCACCGAGGGGATGAAAGTGGAGTTCGAGGTGACCGACGGACCCAAGGGGAAAAAAGCCTCCAACGTGCGAAAAGTGTAAACGGAGTACTTAGACGTGACGGGGGAAGGCGCCCCCGGGAACCCTCCCGGCGGCGCTTTTTCTTTATCCCCTGCGAATCACGATCCGAAAGGGAGTGACACGTCGGTTTCCCTTTGTTAGATTGTCCCCAACAATCCGGCCGCCCCGCTTCCCGCCGGGACGCGCAAACCTCCTGCCCCGGGTCATCCCCTTGGCCGGAAGGGGGGAGGGCCGTCTCGAAGAGGTGAGCCCATGCTCTCCGCCCTCACGCCTCTGTTTCGACCCGGCCGGATCGCCGTCATCGGCGCGTCGGCCAATCCGGAAAAAATGGGATTCCAGATCTTCCGCAACATTCTGGATGCCGGATTCTCCGGGGAAGTCGTCCCCGTGAACCCGAAGGGAGAAGTGATTCTCGGGCTCCCCTCCGTCCGATCGGCCTCCGAGATACCGGAGGGGACGGATCTTGCGGTCGTCATCATTCCGGCGAAGCTCGTTCCCGCGACGATGCTCCAGCTGGGGGAGAGGAAGGTGCGATCCGCGATCGTCATCACGGGAGGGTTCGCCGAGTCGGGGGAGGAAGGCGCGGCGCTGCAGGAAGAGCTGGTCCGGAACGCGGGCCAGCACGGAATCCGCGTCATCGGGCCGAACTGCCAGGGAGTCAACTATCCGTACCACGGGGTCTGCGCTTCCTGGCCGCTCATCACGAGGAGAGGCGAAATCGCGATCGTGTCCCAGAGCGGGACCGTGGGAGCGGCGCTGATCGACTGGGCCTCCGAAGATCGAATCGGTTTCTCCGCATTCGTGAGCATGGGAAACCGGGCCGATGTCGACGAGGCGGACCTGATCGCTTATTTCGCGGACGACCCGAACGTGAAGGTTGTCGCCCTTTATATCGAAGGTGTGAAAGACGCGGGAAAATTCCTCTCGGTCGTCCGGAAGTGCCGCAAGCCCATCGTGATCTTCAAGGCGGGGCGAACCGAGCAGGGGAGAAAGGCGGCGGAATCCCACACCCGGTCGCTTGCGGGGAAGGACGAGATCTACGACGCCGTGTTCCGCCAGTTCGGCGTGCACCGTGCCTCCACCCTCGAGGAGCTGTACGATTTTTCCAAGGCGCTGGCCTATCTGCCGCCGCCGGCCGGTCCGAACATGCTGATCGTCACCAGCTCGGGCGGATCCGCCATCATCGCGACCGACGTTGCCGAGGAAGAGGGCTTCCGCGTATCCTCCCTTCCCCCGGAACTGGCCGACCGGCTGCGGGAGATCCTCCCCGCCCACTGCATCGTCGGAAACCCGCTCGACCTCACGGGGGACACCGACGCGCAGCGGTACCGGAGCGTCCTTGCCGCCGCGGAGGGGTACTACGACGTGGTCATGACGATCTTCGGCGACCCGATTCCGGGCGCTTCCGAAGTCATCCGTCCGGGGAAATGCGATCTCGTCTGCTACCTCGGCGGGGCCGACGTCGAAAGGGAAGAGCGGGGGAAGATGCACGAAAAGAAGATCGCCGTCTTCCCGACGCCTGAACGGGCGGTCAAGGCCCTGTCCTGCTACGCGCGTTTCGACAGGAATACCTTTCCGACGGATCGGGCCGTTGCCGTATCGACGGAAAAGCCGCCGGAGAGCCTGCGGGCGATGACTCCCGCCGAATCGATGGCGTTTCTCGCCGGGAACGGGTTCCCCGTCACCCCTGCGCATCCCGCGGGGAGTGAGCAGGAGGCGGTTGCGGCCGCCCGGCGCATCGGTTTCCCGGTCACGGTGAAGATGAACTCCCCCGACGTGACACACAAGACCGACGTGGGCGGGGTGATCCTGGACGTGCCCGACGAGGAAGGGGTCAGGAAGGCGTATCGCCTCATCACGGAGGCGGCCGGGAGGATCGGGGCGAGAGACGGCGGCGTGCTCGTTGCCGCGATGGCGGACCCTGGGCAGGAGGTCATCATCGGGGTGACGAAGGACCTTCAGTTCGGGCACGCGGTGATGTTCGGGCTCGGAGGGATCATGGTGGAGGTGATGAAGGACGTCTCGTTCCGGATCGTCCCTCTTTCGGGAAAAGACGCCGCGGAAATGACCTCGGAAATCCGGGGGGCGCGGGCCCTGGAGGGGGTTCGGGGAAGAAAGTCCGCCGATGTGGCCGCCGTCCGGGATCTCCTCGTCCGGGTGTCGGACCTTGTATCGCGGCATCCCGGTATCGAGGAGATGGACCTGAACCCGGTGATCGTTCACGAGAAGGGGCTGATCGTCGCCGATGCCCGTGTGGTCCTCGCGGAGGAAAGGCGATGAAACTCCGCATCGGCATCCCGCGGGAGATCAAGAAGGGGGAAAACCGGGTCGCGGCGACTCCCCGTTGCGTAACCGTGCTTCGCGAGGCGGGGGCAAGGATCATCGTCGAGCGCGGCGCGGGACGGGAAAGCGGATTCCCGGATGCGGAGTTCGCCCGGGCGGGAGCGTCCATGGTAGAGGACCCGGCGCACGTGTGGAACGCCGATCTCGTCGTCAAGGTGAAGGAGCCCCTTCCCCGGGAGTTCCGGTTCCTCTCCGAGCGGACGGCCCTGTTCACCTATCTCCACCTTGCCGCTTTTCCGAAGCTGACGGATACCTTGCTGGCCAGGAAAGTCACGGCGATCGGTTACGAAACGGTGACCAAGAACGGCCGACTCCCCCTTTTGAGACCGATGAGCGAGGTGGCGGGGATTCTGTCCGTCCAGGTCGGCGCCCGTGGGCTCGAGAAGGAGGCCGGAGGGCGGGGGATCCTTCTTCCCGCGTTGCTGGGGGGAAAGCCCGCTTCGGTCTGCGTTATCGGGGCAGGCACCGCAGGCCGCAGCGCGGCGCGGACAGCCGCCGGGATCGGGGCGAACGTGACGGTGCTCGATATCTCCCGGGAACAGCTTGCTCGATTACGGAAGGAAACCGGCGGGCGCGTCCGGACGGTTCTGTCCACGCCGGGATCGATCGAACGGGCGGTTGTTTCTTCCGATCTCGTGATCTCCACGGTGCTCCTCGTCGGGGACAGGGCACCTGTCCTGATCCCCCGGAAACTGCTTCGTCGCATGCCCCGGGGGTCGGTCGTGGTGGACATCTCCATCGACCAGGGGGGGACGCTGGAGACGTCCCGCCCGACGACGCACGCACAACCTTTCTTCGTCGAGGAGGGGGTTGTCCACTACTGCGTGATGAACATGCCGGCTGCCGTTTCCCGGACCTCCACGGTTGCCTTGACGAAGGCGACCCTTCCGTACGTGAGGGCGATCGCCCGGAGGGGTTTGCTCGATGCCCTTCGGAAAGATTCCGGGCTGCGGGCCGGGCTCAACACGTTCCGGGGACAGGTGACCTGCGAAGGGGTCGCCCGGGCGCTTGGCAGGGAATACACGGCCCCGGAGACGCTGCTTTAGCGTTTTAGTTCCCGGAAGCCGTTCGACGGAGTGTTTCCGCAAGGGCACGGACCTGGGCGCGTGTTACGGCGAGGTCTCCGGAATTGTCGATCACATAGTCCGATGCCCGGGCCTTCTCCTCGGGATCCATCTGGGAGGATACGATTTGGAGTGCCTGCTCCCTCGGGATCCCGTCGCGGATCATGAGGCGCAAGACCTGCAATCCCCTGCCGCATCGAACCCCGATCACCGCCTCGAAGATCCCCTGGGGCCCCTTCTCATGGATGAGCGCCGCCTCGACGATGGCGACCGGATGCCCTTCCGAGGCGAGTGCGGAGACGGCTTCCCGTATCCCCAAGGCGATGCGCGGATGGGTGATGGCTTCGAGATCCGCGCGCTTTGCAGGATCCGCGAAGATGATCGCGCCGAGCATTTTCCGGTCGATCCGCCCGTCGGGCAACAGTATCTCCTCTCCGAACCGAGCGACGATGTCGATGTAGGCGGGCTTCCCCGGAGAGGTGATCTCCCGGGCGATCCGGTCTGCATCCACGACGGGGATTCTCTCCTCCCGGAACAGGCGGGCCACGGTGCTCTTCCCGGACCCGATTCCCCCCGTCAGGCCGAATACGCGCATGGAGGGAATCATACCACCGGCGGAGGTCCGTTCGAAACATCCGACGTCAGGGTGCGGCGTTGACAAGTCGGGGGGGGCGGTGGTAGCGTCGAAATAAATGAACGGCTGTTCATTTTTATCGAAGAGAAGGAGGAGACGCCATGGGCGAAACGACCGCGAAGGGGTTCTTCGAGTCGCTCGAGTCGAAACTTAACTCCGATCCGTCGAAGCTGGCCGGCATGGACGCCGTCTACCAGTTCAAGGTGGGGGATAACACCTACAGCGTCTCGATGAAGGAAGGGAAGGCCTCCGTTACGCCCGCCGAAGCCTCCAGTCCGAACTGTTCCGTCACGATGGCCGAAAATGACTTCCTCGAGATGATTGCAGGACGACTGAACGGGCAGATGGCGTTCATGACGGGGAAACTGAAGGTCGCAGGAGACATGGGGCTGGCGCTCAAGCTCGAGTCCTTCCTGAAGGCCTGAAAAAACGAATACAATTGGCGCACCCGACGGACAGGCTCTTCCGGGAGGCGGCAGAAACGCTCCGGGCACGGGGAAACGCGGTTGCGCTCACCGGGGCCGGAATCTCGGTGGAAAGCGGGATCCCCGCGTTCCGCGGTGCCCAGGGGATGTGGGAAAAGTACGACCCGATGGAGTATGCAACCATCGGTGCCTTCCTCAAGGATCCGGCGAAGGTATGGACGATGCTGTCCGAGATGGTCGACGTCCTCTCCCGTGCCGTCCCGAATCCCGCCCATACGGGCCTTGCGGACATGGAGAAAATGGGGGTTCTCCGGTCGGTCATCACCCAGAACGTGGACGGGCTGCACCAGGCGGCAGGGTCCCGCAAGGTGATCGAGTTCCACGGAAACGCGGAGGAACTTGTCTGCCTTGCCTGCTTTCGCCGGTATCCTTCGCGGGAGAAGATCCGGGAGGGGATCCCCCCGCGCTGCGAATGCGGGAAGATCCTCAAGCCGAACCTCGTCCTGTTCGGGGAACCGATCCCCTGGACAGCGCAGGAAGACGCGGAATCCGAGGCGGAAAACTGCGCCGTCCTCCTGGTGATCGGCACCTCCGCGCAGGTGACTCCTGCGTGCGACATCCCTCTCATTTCCAGGAGGAAGGGAGCGGTCATCATCGAGATCAACCCGGAAGAAACCTTCCTTACCCGGACGATCACGGATCTGCACATCCGGGA
>DATHRT010000232.1:0-7552 GCA_035464915.1 Candidatus Limnocylindria bacterium | reverse complement strand
GAAGGTACCAGAGCGAGGACCTCCGGCACCAGTTGATGAACTTGTCGGCATTGCCCACCATGACATGCGCTTCGGGGCCGAGGGACCCCGGGGCCAAAACGGGGGCCGGACCGTTCTGTGCGGAATCGCGGCTCATTTCCCTACCTTCGTGGACGGAGAATCCTGGACGGTGCGCACCCAGTCGAGGTCTCCCTCCTTCCACAGGTAGGCCAGGCCCGCGAGAAGGATGACGATGAAGATGAACGCTTCCACGAACGCCAGGAGACCCAGGCGCCGGAAGACGACGGCCCACGGGTAGAGGAGCGCCACCTCCACGTCGAAAATGAGGAAGATCAGGGCCACCACGTAGAAGCGGATGTTGAACTGCACCCAGGAGGAGCCGAACGGGACCTCGCCGCACTCGTATGTGGAAAGCTTGACCGCAGTCGGGTTGCGCGGATGCAGCAGCCGGGAGATCCCCAGCATGAGGGCCACGGTCACCGCGCCGAGCACAATAAACACAAGAACCGTTGCGAAATCAGCGAGCATCCGAGGTACACCGCCTCAATGTTCTATTCAAAGCAGAACCCCCCTACCTGCGATAGAGGGGCGAGAAGATCGCCTCATATCGGGAATGCCTTATGTATACAATCGACACTTTACATTACTCATCCGACCGGTCAAGTCAACTCAAAAAAAATACCCTCCCTGGGCCAGTTGTCGAATTGGGGGGGGCTGCAGACCGGTCGATTCCCCGTAACGAGTATAATAGCAAGAATGGGAACCGGAAACCGAACCCCCGAACTTTTTGCCCCCGCGGGCAGTCTCGCGGCGGTGGACGCAGTCCTGTCCGCCGGGGCCGACGCCGTATACGTCGGCTGCCGGGGATGGAGCCGCGACGGGGAGGGTGCGGCGCTCCGCCCCGAAGAAGTGCGGGAAGCCGCCTCGCTGTGCCGGAAGAACGGGGCGCCGCTGCACGCGGCCCTCAACACCATACCGGGCGCCGCGGAAATCCCCTCTTTCCTGGCTACGGTCACGCGTCTTGCGAAAAACGGCATATCCGCTGTGATCCTGTCCGACCCTGGGGTGATCGCCCTTGTGCGCCAGACACTGCCCGACATGCGGATCACGGCTTCCGTCGGGGTCTCCACGCTCAACCCCCCCGAGGCGCGGTTCTACCGGGACGTTGGGGCGAACGCCATCGTTCTGCCGACCGCCCTGACCCCGGAAGAAGTCCCCGCGATCAAGGCGGAAAGTGGCCTCCGAGTGGAGGTTTTCGTGCACTGCCGGCCGGAAATCCTCCTCCAGGGGAAGTGCGCACTGCCCGGTTACGCCCGGGGAGGCGGGGGATCTCCCGAGCGCCCGTACCTGGCGGGAACAGGGGCGCCCGCGTCAGCGAAACGCACCGGCAGATGCCATCTCGTCTGCCGGGCGATCCCCCTTTCCCGGGAACCCCACACCATCGAGGGCGAGCTCGCCCCGTGGATCGCCGGCGGAGTGGACGCCTTCAAGGTGCAGGGGAGGGAAATGCCGCCCCAAAAGCTCTTCGACCTGGTGTCCCGGGTCCGCGGCAAGCTCGACGCCGCACTCGCATCGACAGGGTAGGGGCTTTCGCATCCTCGGAGGGGGATTCCTCCCGCGGAAGGACCCTGGCTCGCGGGGGGCTTCCACTCCGCTACGCTCGCGACCTTGCGCCCGCTCGCTGCCGGTTCCGCTCGTCGGATCGGACCCCGCTCTGCGGGGATACCCCACTTTCGCTCCACAGGCCGCTTCGTGGAACCCCCCGCATCGCCCCGGGTCCTCCTCCGGTTGCCGACATCTTCGCAACGAGGCGGGCCATGGGCGGAGCAGGCCGAAGGAGGAGGGCGGAGTGAGGTAAAGCGCAGACGTGCGGGTCCATCGCACGGCGAGCCACGAACGGAGCCCCCTCCGAGGCCGCGAAGCCGATACGGGACGCCCCTCCGAGGATGCGGAGACGGCACACTAGTCGGTCAGCGCCTTTTTCAGGTCCTTCGGGATGGGGATCGGTTTCCAGGAGGCGTCGATGGAACGGCAGGAGATCTTACCCTCCGCGGCGAGCACGTCCTTCCCCGCCACGGTCCGGAAGAGGGAGAACCCGAAGGTCGCTCCTTTCTCCTCGACCCGGACGAGCCGGGTCCGCAGGATGAGCAGATCGTCGAACCGGACCGGCGACCGGTACCGGCACTGGGTGGCGATCACGGGGAACCCGGTACTGCGTGCGACGTTCCGATAGACTTCGTCGGGTGGCAGTCCCCGCGACCGCAGAAACTCGTCCATCCCCCGCTTGAAGTAGTCGAGAATGCCGGCAAAATACGCCACGCCGTACGGGTCGGTTTCGCCGAACCGGACACGGATTTCGATGGTGTGGGAAGCGGTGGCCATCGTTCCTCCCGGCATCTTTCGGGAATCGCACCGTTTCCGGCATTCATACCATAAAATGGGTGTGTCGCGGAGGAGGAAAAAGGTAGAGTATTCGGATGCAGCGCCTATCACTCGACAAGACGACCGTCGCGAGTCTCGTCATCCTTGCCACCCTTGGCACGATCGCCCTTCTCTACTTCGCCTCGTCGGTGGTCATCACCATTCTTTCCTCGGCCCTGATCGCTCTGGCGCTGGATCCGTTCGTCCTGTTCGTCTCCCGAAAAGCGAAGATCGGCAGGAAAGTATCCAGCCTGGTCGTCGAATTCTTCGCGATCGTCTTCCTCTACGGCCTCCTTTACCTGGCCTACCGGAGCGCCCAGAATCTTCTCTCCGACCTGCCCCTCCTGATCGAGCAGGTCCGGAACGCCCCGCTGGTGCAAAGCATCGTCGACCGGATCTACCAGGTCACGGAAACCTTAAGCGAAGCGGGGAGAAGCATCGTCCCGCGGTCCGGGGAGGCCATCGAAAAGGGGGCGGAGGTCGTCGTCCGGGGGGGGAATTCCTGGGCCGACGCCCTCTTCCACGGGCTCGGGTCGGTTACCACGATCGTATTTTCCCTTTCCTTCATCCCCTTTCTCGTTTACTTCATCCTCGCGGAGAAGGAGTTGCTCTCCCAGAAAACCCGTGACCTCTTCCCGGGGGAACAGCAGGAAATCGCGGGGGCCATTTTCTACGACATCGAACGGATGATGCAGCGTTTCCTTGTGGGCAATGCCATCGTGGCGGGGATCTTAAGCGTGGTCACCTCCTTCGTCTTTCTGATCGTGGGACTCCCCTACTGGATTGCACTCGGAATCCTCAGCGGGACGCTCTCGACGATCCCCTACCTGGGTCTCCCCCTGGCCCTTTTCCCCGCTCTGATCGTGGGGCTGGTAAGTTTCGACAGCGGGGTTCCCGTCATCGTCATCGTCATCATCGTCTCCCTGCTTCACGTCGTGGCCTCCAATTTGCTGATCCCGAAGCTCGTCGGAAAGGGGGTCCGGCTGAACGCGGTCGCCGCAACGGTGGCGATCATGTTCTTCGGCTGGATGTGGGGAGGGATGGGGCTCATCATGGGGGTTCCGATCATCGCCGTCGCAAAATGCGTCCTCGAGAACATTCCGTCCACGAAACACCTCGGGCAGTGGCTCGGGGAGTAGGACGCCGTAAATGCGCGCCCCGCTGGGAGGGCGCCGGGACCGGCTCCGCGGCCTCGGAGGGGGCTCCATTCGTGGCTCGCAGTGCGATGGACCTGCACGGCTGCGCTTAACCCCACTTCGCCCTCCTCCTTCGGCCTGCTCCGCCCACAGCGCGCCCTGTTGTGAAGGCGCCCAATTACGGCTCCGGCTCCTGCACAAAATGGTGCGGCGGCCTCCCGGCCGCCGCGCCATGGCAACGCTTAGGAACGTCCCTTTTCTTGGCTATCCCTTGGCCTCCGGCTGGCGCAGCATCCGGCGCAACAGTTTCCCCACCGCGGTGCGGGGCATCGCATCGATGAACTCGATTTCCCGCGGGAGCTTGTAGACGGCAATCTTCCCCTTGCAATGCTCGATCAGCGCTTTTTTCAGGTCGTCCGACGGGGCGGTGCCGCTTTTTAGCACCACGAACGCCTTCGTCTTCTGACCCATCACCGGATCGGGGACACCGACGACGCCCGCGTCGGCCACGGCCGGGTGGGTGACCAACGCCTCCTCGATCTCTTCCGGTCCGATGCGGTAGCCGGACGACTTGATGAGGTCGTCCTCGCGGGAGAGGAACTGGACGTTGCCCAGCTCATCCATCGTCACGACGTCGCCCGCAAGACACCATCCGTCCTTGACCGCCGACTTCTGCTTGTCGTTGTCCCGCCAGTAGATCGTTCCCGTCGGTCCCTGGACGATCATCTTGCCGACCTCGCCGGGCTTGACCGGCTGGAATTCCTCGTTGACCACCTTCACTACATACCCCGGACACGCGGAACCGATCCACCCCGGCTTGACCTTCTTGGTCACCGCCGCGGAAATAAAGACGAACATCATCTCCGTGGTCCCGAGCCCCTCGTAGGTCTCGAGTCCGAACTTTTCCTTCCAGTCGAGGTACGTCTTGGCGGTCAGTGCCTCGCCGCCGCCGGTGCAGAACCGCAGGGAGGAAAAGTCGTAATCCTTCGGGTCGATGTCGACCAGCATCTTCCGGTACGCGGTGGGAAGCGCCGACATGATCGTGATCTTGTGGTTCTGGATGTTCTTGGCCATCGCCACCGGATCGAACCGGGGAATCAGCGACACGGCCGCGCCGTACCGGAATGGGATGACCGCGACGGTGGAGTAGCCGGCCGCCATAGCGATCGGCGCCGGGCCCCCGATCACGTCCTTGTCGGAAACCTCCCAGCAATACTTTCCGAATCCGTCCGCGACGATGAGCGACTCCTCCATGAAATGGGCCGTCCCCTTGGGCAGGCCGGTCGTCCCCGAAGTGAACAGGAGCACGGAGACGTCCATCCGGTCTCTTTTCACTGCCTCGCACTGGTCCGGGTTCTTCATGAGATCGGCATACGGCGTGTACCCCTTCGCCCGGACCTCGTTCTCGTCGCCGCCGACAACAACGATCGTCTTGACCGTCTTGAGGTCGGCCTTCGCCGCCTCGACCTCGCCGAGCATCGCCGCAGCGACAATCATGACCTTCGCCTCGGAGAGGTTCGCCACATGGGCGATCTCGGTGCGCGCGAACAGGACGGAGGTGGGGAGAGAAACACCGCCGATCTTGATGATGGCGAAATTGCAGACGATCGCCGGAGGAATGTTGGGCATCCGCAAGAAAACCCGGTCGCCTTCCTCCACACCGAGCTTCTTCAGTCCGTTGGCGACCCGGTTGACGCTTGCCTGGAGCTGCTTGTAGGTGATCCGCTGATCGTCGAAGTAGACGGCAACCTTGTCGCCGTGCTTCGCGGCGGTATTGTCGAGAAGGACTTCCGTGGAATTGAACTTCTGCGGAATGTTCTTGAACTCGTCGAGCGCATAGATTCGCTTGGGCCGCAGCTCCGGCGGCGGCAGATAACTTTCGGGTATCTTCCCCATCCGTCCCTCCTTTGATAAGGCAGTGCGGACCGCGACCCCCCGCAGATCCGCCTCACCGCTCGTGTTGGTCGACTCTAGGCTTTTTCCAGAAGATTCTTCAGGGCCTCCTCGCAGCCCAGGGTGCGCTGCAGCTCCTTGTCGGACCGGGGGAATGCCTCTGTCGGGTAGCGGTCCGCGTCCTTCTCGAACACCAGGAGGGCAGGCACGTTCTTTCCGAAGTCTTCCTGGAGCGCCCCCTTCGCGCCGAACACCGCGCGCACCTGCGCCTTGGGACCCGTCAGCGCCGAGTTGTACGTCATGAAGGCAACCTGCTCGCCCTTGAGGTCGATGGCCTTGGCGTTTACCCCCTTGGCCGCCAGCTGATTTATGAGCTCGACCGCCTTCGCGTTGTCGGTGGTGAACGTGGCGCCGGGAGGAACCGTGCTGTCGTAATAGAATTCCACTTTCATGATCGTAGACCCTCCTTTGAAGAAATGGTGGACGGAAGAATTCCCCTCATAAAAGGCAAAATCCACGGCCGCACCTGATTTCCCTCAAAGGCGGCCGTGGATTTGCCGCGTCGCTAATCTATCAGACCGGCGACGGTCGGTTCAAGAGAACTTTTTACTTCTTCTCGAAGAAGCCGCACTCCCCCTCGATCCCGTCTACTTTCGGGATGTTGATGTTGTACGGCCATTCCAGCTTCGCGCATGCCCCCATGTAGACCTTGCTGATCTCGGGGTCCAGTGCCTTGACGAAGTTCTTGCAGTTCTGGCAGTCTGGAACGATTTTCGCCACGGTAATCCCTCCTATCTTAAAAAATGGTCAAGCGATCAGATGCCTGTGTAAAACATCTTCGGGATGCTCCCGACCAGTTCCTCGGCCGTAAGCGGCGACCCGGATACGGGCTTCCCGCGGACGCTCTTCTTGATCGGGATCGGCTTCCCCTGGAAGTCCTCCCGGGCCTGGGGCGCGTCGGCCACCTTCCCCTTAGTAGTGATCGGCTTCCAGTCCTTGCTCTGCGCAAAGCCAGGCAGCTTGTCGTGGGGCGCTTTCCCCTCCTTCGGGGGCCCCTGCCGGTGGCCGTTTTCGAGCGCGTACTCCCAGATCGCGTCGCACCCGGCGCATTTTATCTTCCCCTTGAAGTTCCAGAAGGTGAAGGGGTCAAGATAATTGATCGTCTCGCACTTGGGGCATTGCAGAATCAACGAAGCTTCCTTAAATGGCATCGTATCTCCCCCTTGATTAGATGATCTCTTTCTGCTCCAGTTCGGCTATGTGCGAACCGCTGTAACCGCACAGCTTGGCCAGGATGTACTCGTTGTCCGCGCCGACCGGCTTGAAGACCCAGCGGCACCGCGGCGGAGTCTCCGACATGAGGGCCGGATGCACCTGCGTCTGGACATCGCCGAAGCTCGGGTCGTCGATCCAGGCAAGCGTCCCGCGGAGGTGGTAGTGCTCCTGGTTCGAGACCTCCTTGGAGTTCCATATCGGCTGGGAGACGAGCCCGGCTTTCTTGAACTCCTCCCAGACCTGCTCTTTCGTCTTGTCCGCCGCCCACTTCTCGATCTCGGGATAGATGGCCACCTGCGCGTCGGCCCCCACCCGGTCCGCGTGGGTCGGGTATTTCTTCGCAAGGTCCGGCTTCCCGACGACCTTGCACAGATTCGCAAAGTCCTCGTCCTTGTAGGCCGACACGAAGCAGAAGCCGACCTCCTGCTCCTGCGGGTTCTTCGAGTTCGGGTAGGAAGACTTCCCGCACTTCAAGATCCCGTGCACGCAAAGCAACGGTTCGTAGTTCCCGAACCGCTGGGCGACAATGCCCGTTTTCCCATAGAGGGAGATGAGATCGGTCAGGTGCCGCTGGGCGCCGTGGACCTGGGAGTATTCGAGGAAGTTCCCCTTGCCCGAGACGTTGTCGCGCCAGTAGAGGCAGGCGAGGATGTTGAAGGCGGAAATCGCGCCGCCCCAGTAGTCCATGATCCAGATGGTCTGCTTGGAGGGCATCCCGCCCATTTCCTTGTGCCACCCGGTGATCGAGAAGCAGCCGCCCTGGGCCTGCCCGAGGATGTCGTAGGAGGCGCGGTTGCGCCCCGGGCCCCAGCCGCCGAAACCCCCCA
>DATHRT010000231.1:0-12125 GCA_035464915.1 Candidatus Limnocylindria bacterium | reverse complement strand
GGAAGCGCCCTTTCCGGGGTCCCGGTCGATGTCCAGGCAAAGGAACGGAATCCCGCGATCCCGGGATTCGTCCGAGAGGTCGGCTATCTGCCCGGATCCCGGTCTGCAGGCGCGGATCCGCAACTGAAGCAGCCGATCCGCGCCGGATTCGGAAAATTTCCGGAAGAGGGTTTCGGGCCGGGTCGGACCGCACCCGTGCAGGGAAGAGCATGCACCCTTGCGCAGGTGCCTGCGGACCAGGGCCAGCGGCATGTCCCCTTCCTCGTCCGTCGGCCCGGAATAGTACCGTTGTCCGAGAGCCAGATCGTTCCCCACGATCGCGGCCTCCGCCGCGTCTATCGCTTCCGCCACCGGGGTCGTCGCCATCACCCCGGTCAGAAACACCTTCGCCCGCACCGGCCGAATGGCCGTTCGCGACCGGGAAAGCGCTGCTCTTAGGATTTCCGTGTGTGCCTCCTTGGGGAGCACCATTCCCGATCGGGCGAACGCGAGAAATTCCGTGCCGGAAAAGGATCCCGCCGAATCCCGCATCGTTTCCTCGAGACGGGCGAATGCCCGCCGGTTCCGATTATACTCCCTGACGGACTTTTCCAGCGCGCCCTCCGACACCTCCCTCCCGGAGATCCGACCCGCCCACTCGCGAAAGTCCTCCACCCGGTCGAGCAGTTCTTCCGCCGCCCCGGGTGAGTCCGCCGGGACGGGGTAGACGAAGGGAAACCGGGGACGTCCGTCTTTTGGAGACAGGAGGGAATCGAAGGAGCCCGAGAAGGTGTCGCAGGCCGACGGAAAGACCCAGGCGTCGATTTCCCCCCACCTTCCGGAGCGGATGGCGGAGACGACGCCGCCCGCCAGGGAACACCCGAAGGGGGAGGCACCCGCGGGAGGATAGGGGACAAATTCGTTTCCCCAGACGGTGACCGGCAACATCCCCGCGGCGTGCAGAATCTCCTCGGGGATGTGGATCGGGATACACCCCGCCGCTCTCCGGCCCGACAGGGACTTCCACCGGGATACCGCGTCCTCCGGGTCGCGGCATACTTCCGTGGCGAACCGGCAGGCCCACTCCACCCCGGAAGGCATCCCCTACCCCTGCGGGGAAGACACGCCGGCTACTTCCCCTGATAGAGGACCGCGAGGATAAGGGCCTCCCTCTCCTCGGTGGAGTGGACATGGTGGGGAATGGTCGAATTGTAATAGATGCAGTCCCCCTCGGAAAGAACGTCGGAGTACTTGTCGAGGAAAACTTCCACCTTCCCCGAAAGGACAAAGAGGAACTCCTCCCCCTCGTGAGAGTTCCGCACCACGTTGCGGTCGAGAAGCGGTTGGAGGCGAACGAGGAACGGCTCCATCTTTCTCCCCGCCTTCCCGGCCCCGAGTGCCTCGTACGTATAGGCGGATTTTCCGCCCTCCTTCAGGCCCACGCGGGAAACAGTGGTTCGATCCTCCTTCCGCACGATCGAAAACGCGCGTTCCTCCTTTCCCCCGATGAACGCCGAAACCGAGGTGTCGAATGCGTTGGCGATCTTCACGAGGGTCCCGAGGGGAGGCGACACCATGCGGTTCTCGATCTGGGAGATCAACGCGGAGGAAAAGCCCGTTTTTTCGGCTAGCTGCTGGAGGGTGATTCCCTTGGCCTCGCGGAATTTCCGGATGTGGTCCCCCACCTGCACCTCGGGGTCCCCTGCGGCGGGGCCGAAATCGCCGGACTCCTCGGCGATCTTGGACAGCAGGTCGTCCATGGACTCGTCACGTGTGATTTCTGGCAAAGGATTCCCCCTCCTTCAGGGCGGTTACATTGAGCGGGATGAACCGCTCGTACTTTTTCGACACGACTTTCGGGAGGCACTCGAAAAGGGTCTGCATCCTCACTACGCGCGTCACGCCGACGTACGCGCCCAGCGCCACCATCGACGCAAGCTGCTGGCTTCCGACGGTCTCCCGGGCGATGTCGTTCGCGGGGATCGACAGTACGTTCAGGTCCGCCCGGGTGATCTTCGCGGGATCGATGAGCGAACTGTTGACGATCAGGTTTCCCTCCTCCTGCACGAGGGGGAGATACTTTTCGAGGGACGGGCCGTTCATGATGACGCACGATTTCGGGAATCCGACGACCGGCGATCCGATTTCCCCGTCCGAGACGACGACCGTGCAGTTCGCCGTCCCCCCCCGCATCTCCACCCCGTACGAGGGGAAGTAGGTGACGCCCCTTCCCTCCTCCATCGCCGCAAGGGACAGGAGATTTCCTATCATCAGGATTCCCTGCCCGCCGAAGCCCGCCATGATAACGTCGGTGGTCATACGAAGTCCGCCTGCCTCCGCTCCTTGTATACCCCGAGGGGGAAATACTCCGACATCTCGCCAAGCACGCGTTTCTGCGCGTCGAGCGGCTTCATTCCCCAGTTGGTAGGGCATGTGGAAAGGAACTCCACGAGGGAGAATCCCATTTCCCGGATCTGCATCCCGAACGCCTTTTTCACCGCCTCCTTTGCCTGACGAATCTGCGCAGGGGTGCTCGTGGCGACACGCGCGGAGTACGCCGTCCCCTCGAGCGTGGCGAGAAGCTCCGCCATCCGAATGGGGTATCCGTCGTTGCGGAACTCCCTTCCGTACGGGGAGGTCGCCGTCTTCTGACCGAGCATCGTGGTCGGCGCCATCTGCCCCCCCGTCATCCCGTAGGTCGTATTGTTGACGAAGAGGACGGTGATGTTCTCGCCCCGGTTGGCGGCGTGGATGACCTCGGATGTTCCGATCGCGGCGAGGTCGCCGTCCCCCTGGTAGGTGAATACGAACTTGTCCGGCTGGGCGCGCTTGACTCCCGTCGCCACCGCCGGAGCGCGGCCGTGCGGGGCCTCGGCCACGTCGACGTCGATGTAGTCGTACAGGAACACCGAACATCCCACGCAGGCGACACCGATCGTGTTCTCGCGGAGATGGAAATGATCGATCGTTTCCGCGAGAATCCGGTGGGCGATCCCGTGGTGACATCCGGGGCAGAAATGGGTCCGGACGTCCACGAGGCTGTCGGGTCTTTTAAAGACCTGCCTGGGAAACGTTTCCTTCGCCCCGTCCTTCATCGCACGCCTTCCGTCTTCAGTGCGGTCTCCCCGGCCAGACGCCGGATCTCCTGGTGGATCTCCTCGGGTGTGGGCATGGCGCACGGTTTCCCGAGGAACCGGATCTTGTCGTGGTGCCGGGTGCTCGCCCGCACATCCTCGAGCATCTGCCCCGTATTCATCTCGATCACGAGAACGACGTCCGCATTGGCGGCGGCCTCGTCCACCGCACGCGACGGGAAGGGAAAGAGGGTTATCGGGCGGAGCATCCCCACCGGGCACCCTTCTCTCCTGGCCCATTGGATCGCCGTCTTGCTCACCCGCGCGGCGGTCCCGAAAGCGACGATCACGATGCCTGCCCCGTCCATGTGGTACGGCTCGAAGCGGACTTCCTCCTCCTCCATCCGGCGGTATTTCCGGTGAAGCTTCCAGTTATGGGCTTCGATCTCGTTTTCCCTGAGGTAGAGCGACTTCACGTGCTGACGAGGACGACCTGCGCAACCGGTCAGCGCCCACGGTTTCTCCGCCGGGACCGTGGAGAGGTACGGAGTGGGGACGAAGGGCTCCTTCATCTGCCCGATGATGGCATCGCCCAGGACCATGGCCGGGTTACGGTACTTGTCCGCCAGGTCGAATGCGAGCATGGTCAGGGAGTACATTTCCTGCACGGAGTGCGGCGCGAGCACCGGCATCTTGTACCCGCCGTGCCCTCCGCACTTGACCGCCTGGAGATAGTCCCCCTGGGACGGCGCGATTCCGCCCAGCCCCGGTCCCGAGCGGGAGATGTTGACGACCACGGCCGGAAGCTCCGATCCGGCCATGTAGGAGAGCCCCTCCTGCATCAGGGATATCCCCGGCCCCGACGAGGATGTCATGACCCGTTTGCCCGAAGCCGAGGTCCCCAGGAGAAAATTGATCGTGGCAATCTCGCTTTCCGCCTGGAGAAACGTCCCCCCGATGGGCGGAAGGTGGGCGGACATGTATTCCGGGATGTCGTTCTGGGGAGTGATGGGGTATCCGTAGTAGAAACGGCATCCGGCCGCGATCGCCCCGACACAGACCGCCTCGTTTCCCTTCATAAGCTCCCGGCGGATCCCGGTGGGAGAAAGCGTCATCGCCACACCCGGATGCAGACGTCGGGGCAGACTTCCGCGCATATCGCGCATCCCGTGCAGTCGTCGGGGCGCGAGAAGACCGCCGTGGCGTACCCCTGGCGGTTGACCTGCTTCCCCATCTCGATGCAGCATCTCGGGCAGGCCGGCACACAGAGCTCGCATGCCTTGCACCTGTCCAGATCGATCTCGATCCTTCCCGTAGCTCTTGCGGCGCTTCCTTTCATCGTTTCCCTTCTGCCCTCAGTCGTATTTCGGCTTGAACTCGAAATAGTGGGTTGTTTCGATAAAGCGCACCGTCCGGGATTTCGAACGCATGACGACGGAATAGGTGTGCGCTCCCCCGCTGAAAAACCGGACCCCTCGTAAAAAGTCTCCGAAGGTGACGCCGGTCGCCGCGAACATGACATCGCTTCGGGCGAGGTCCTCCAGCTGATACACCCTGTTGACGTCTTTCACCCCCATGGCCTTGGCGCGTTCTGTTTCCTCATTGTTGCGGAACTTGAGGATCCCCTGGAAATCGCCCCCCAGACATTTAAGCGCTGCGGCGGCCAGGACCCCTTCCGGGGCTCCTCCGGTCCCCATCAGGACATCGACGCCGGTGCCGTCCTTCGCTGTCGCGATGGCGCCCGCCACGTCCCCGTCTCCGATCAGCTTGATTCTCGCTCCCATGGACCGGCACTCCCGGATCAACTCCTGGTGCCTCGGACGGTCGAGGATCACGACGCACAGATCCTCGATATACACCTTCAGGGCCTTCGCGATCGAGCGCAGGTTCTCGGTCGGGGTGGCCGTGATGTCGATCGCCCCCTTTGCCCTGGGGCCGACCGCCAGCTTCTGCATGTAGGTGTCGGGCGCGTGAAGGAATCCCCCCTCCTCCGCGATCGCGATCACCGCGAGCGCGTTGTTCCCCCCCGTGGCTACAATGGTCGTCCCTTCGAGCGGATCGACGGCGATGTCGACGCGCGGGGTGTCGGACGCACCGACTTCCTCCCCTATGAAGAGCATCGGGGCCTCATCCCGTTCCCCCTCCCCGATCACGACCCGGCCTTTGAACTGTACGGCATTGAAGGCGCTCCGCATCGCCTGTACGGCGGCCTGATCCGCGGCCACGTTGTCTCCGCGTCCCATCAGTCTCGCCGCCGCCAGTGCGGCCGCCTCGGTCACACGCACCACCTCAAGTGCCAGGTTTCGTTCCACGGCTCCCCCCTTTTAAGGATATTGTTCGGCCGATTCCCGTCTTCTCGAGGAACAGCCCGGGAACGCGGACGATCTTCCCGTCGCCATCCGTGAAAGCGTGAACGGTGAACCCGTCGGCCAACAGGGCTCCGTCCCCCCTCTCGATCCGGTATCCGAACGTGATGCTGGCCCGCCGGAACCCCCGAACTTCCGAATGGATATCGAGAAAATCGTCGTAGCGCGCCGGCGCGAGATACCGCACGGATGCTTCCGTGACCGGCAGGTGAACCCCGATCCCGGTAAGCTCCCGGTATGCCATTCCGAGCCTCCTCATGAGCTCGACCCGCCCCGTCTCGAACCACTTCAAATAGTTCGCGTAGTAGACGATCCCCATGGCGTCGGTGTCCGCAAAGAGCACCCGGACCTTGGCGACCTTCTCCATCGCCACCTACGCGTCTTTTTCCGCAAGAAGGTAGTCGATGAGCCGTGTCCCGGCGTCCAGGAACTGCCCCGTCTCTTTCGCATCCGCTTCGGTGTACCGCTTGCCATGGAAGGACGATAGACCGGGCGGGGCGGGATAGAAGATGAAGGGCACCGGCTCCTGCGAGTGGGTCCGGATCGCCACCGGCGTCGGATGGTCGGGCAGCACCAGAACGGTCAGGTCGCCCTTGTCTCTGGCACGGGCAAGGATGGGTCCCACCATCTCCTCGTCAATCCGCTCGATGGCCCGGATCTTGTCCGGAACGCTCCCGTTGTGCCCTGCCTCGTCGGGAGCTTCCACGTGGATCAGGACGAAGTCCTTGCTGTCCAGTTCCCGCAGGGCGTACTCGGCTTTCCCTCTAAAATTCGTATCGATATACCCCGTGGCGCCGGGGACGGTAACCGTCTCCAGTCCCGCATACACCCCGATCCCTCGTATGAGGTCGACCGCCGCCACCACAGACCCCTTGAGGCCGTACTTCTCCTGGAACGTCTCCATCCGGGGGGCCTTTCCCTGTCCCCACAGCCAGATGGCGTTTCCCGGCGGCTTGCCGGCCTCGATCCTCTTCCGGTTCACTGAATGATCGGGGAAGATCTCCCTCGATATTTCCATGAGTTCCAGCAGGAACTCCGCCCCTTCCCCTTTCGGCAAATAATCGGTGATTTTCTTCCCGTGGATGTCATGGGGAGGGGTCGTTTTCAGGGCATCATACCCCCCGGGCCACACCATGAGATGGCGGTAGGAAACCCCCGGGTAGAACCGGACGCCGCTGTCTTTGGCCCCCCTTCCCACTGTGTCGACGAGGGATGGTATGGCGGATCCTTCGCAGACGCCGCATCCCCGGTCGTTCACCTGCTTCTGGAGAGCCTCCAGCAGTTCCGCCGCCTCGGGTGTCGTGATGTGACCGGCGGAGTAATCCGCCATCTCCGTGTCTGCGCCGTCGTTCTTGAGGCAGACGATGTTGCATCGGACGGCGACGTCGTCCTGTCCGAGGTCCACCCCCATGGAGGCGGCCTCGAGCGGAGAGCGCCCCGTGTACACCTCGCGCGGGTCGTACCCGATAATGCTCAGGTTGGACACGTCGCTTCCCGGGTACATCTCTTTCGGGACTACCTGGACCATGCCCAGCGCTCCCCGGGAGGCCATGAAATCCATATGAGGCTTGTTCGCCGCCTCAAGAGGTGTTCTGCCCCCGAGGGACGGAATCGGCCAGTCGGCCATTCCGTCACCGATGAGTATGATGAATTTCCGGTTCACGTTGCCTCTCTTTCAGAAACCGAGGGCCTTCAGGACCTCCGCCATCTCGGATGGGATGGTGACGGGCTCCACGGACTGGGCGATCGCGTTGTCCGGATCCTTCAGTCCGTGCCCGGTCAGGGTGCAGACGATCCGCTCCCCTTTGCGGAAATACGACTCTCTGTGCAATTTTATCACGCCGGCGACCGATGCCGCCGACGCGGGTTCGCAGAAAACCCCCTCGGTCTCCGCCACGAGCTTATACGCCTCGAGGATCTCCGCGTCGCTGACCATCCGGATGAGGCCTCCCGACTCGTCTCGCGCCGCCTCGGCTTCCTTCCAGGATGCCGGGTTTCCGATCCGGATGGCGGTCGCGACCGTCTCGGGCTTCCGTATCGGGCGTCCCCGGACGATGGGAGCGGCCCCCTCGGCCTGCCACCCCAGCATCCTGGGGAGACGTCCCGATCGCCCGGCCTCCCGGTACGCCTGGTAGCCAGCCCAGTACGCGGTGATGTTTCCCGCGTTCCCCACGGGAAGAACGTGGCAGTCCGGCGCGTCTCCCAGCACATCGCATATCTCGAAGGCGGCGGTCTTCTGCCCTTCGATGCGGTACGGGTTGACCGAGTTGACCAGGGTCACCGGATACTTCTGCGAAATCTCACGGACGAGTCCCAGTGCGTCGTCGAAGTTTCCCAGCACCTGAATGACGTGGGCTCCGTGGATCATCGCCTGGGAAAGCTTCCCGAGCGCGATTTTCCCCTCCGGAATGACAACGAACGCCCTCATCCCCGCCCTCGCCGCGTAGGCAGCCGCGGAGGCGGACGTGTTCCCCGTGGAGGCGCAGATCACGGAGTCCGCCCCCTTCGCCTTGGCCATCGAAACCGCCATTGTCATCCCGCGGTCCTTGAACGACCCGGTCGGGTTTAGCCCCTCGTACTTCAGGTAGATCTCCGTTCCCGGAGCGATGGAGCGCGCCAGGGTCGGCGCGGGCACGAGCGGGGTGTTCCCCTCGAGAAGGGTCACCACACACTCGTCGGGTACGGCCGGCAGAAGATCGCGGTACCTGTGTATGATTCCTTCCCGGTGCATAGGACGGTTCCTTTATCGGGGTTACAGGTTGTTTTCGATCCGGATCATGCGCGTCCGGTCGAGGACAACGGGGAGCCGGTCGGTCTCCTCGAGGGCGGCCCGCATGTCTTTTTCCTTCGCATGGTGGGTGACGATGAAGATCGCCACGGCGCTCTCCTCCCTTCGCCCCTTCTGGATGACGGAGGAGATGCTGATCTGGTGGCTCCCCAGGACTCCGGCGATCTTGGATAAAACGCCGGGCTTGTCGACCACCTGGAAGCGAAGATAGTACTCGGAGTTCACTTCGGTGAAAGGGGAAACCGGGGTTCCCTTCCCGGGTAGCTGGTTGTGGAAGCCGCTCGGCGGGATCCGGCCGGTAATCCCCTTCCCGAGGTTGCGCGCGATCTCGATGATGTCGCTCGCCACCGCCGATGCCGTCGGGAGCTTCCCGGCGCCCTGCCCGTAGTACAGCGAAGATCCGACGAAGTCCCCCTTCACGTAGATCGCGTTATATGCGCCTCCGACCGTGGCAAGCAGGTGTTCGGATGGGATCATCGTCGGGTGGACGTGCACCTCGATGCCGATCCCCCGCTGTTTCGCGATGGCAAGCAGCTTGATCGTGTACCCGAACTCGCGCGCGAACGCGATGTCCTGCGCGGAGACGTCGCGGATCCCCTCGACGTAGATATTCTCGAGAGGAATGCTCCCCCCGGTGGCAAGCCACACGAGAATGGACAGCTTGTGGGCGGAGTCGATCCCATCCACGTCGAAGGACGGATCGGCCTCCGCGAGACCGATCGATTGCGCATCCCCCAGAACGTCCGAGAACTCCTTTCCCTCATTGGTCATCCGGCTGAGTATATAGTTGCACGTCCCGTTGACGATCCCGTAGATCTCGTTGATCCGGTTGGCGGCAAGACCTTCCCGCATGGCCCGAATGATGGGGATTCCTCCTCCGACACTGGCCTCGAACCCGATGTCGACTCCGGCGGAGTTCACCGCCCGGCTGATCTCCTCCCCGTGCTCGGCCAGAAGCGCCTTGTTGGCGGTCACGACGGATTTCCCCAGCCGGATCGCCTCGAGAAGGAACTCCCGGGCGGCGCCCGTTCCCCCCACCAGTTCGACCACGATGTGGACGGCCGGGTCCCGTACCACCTCGCCGCCCTCGGTGGTCAGAATACCGTCGGGAAGCGATATCCCGCGGTCCCGCTCGATGTCGATGTCGGCCACCCGCACCAGCCGGATCGGCACTCCCACCCGCCGCCGAAGAAGATCGGCGTTTTCCAGGAGAAGGCGGGCCGTCCCGGAGCCGACGGTCCCGAAGCCGATGATCCCTACTCCGATTTCCGGGATCGCGTGCGTCATCTGGCCTTCACCCTGACGGGTGCCTGCAGGACGGCCTTCGCACCCCGGATCGCCTGCCGGATCCGGTGCTCGTTCTCCACCAGGGCGAACCGCACGAAACCCTCTCCGTGCTCCCCGAACCCGACGCCGGGAGAGACGGCCACCTTTCCCCGGGTCAGCAGCATCTTGGAGAATTCGACCGATCCCATCGCCCGGAAAGGCTCGGGAAGAGGGGCCCAGACGAACATCGTCCCCTGAGGCTTCGGGAAATCCCATCCGATCCGGGAGAACCCGTCCACGAGGCAGTCCCTCCGCTTACGATAGATCTCCACCGCTTCCTCCACCACCCGGTACGGGCCGTTCAGGGCCACGGTGGCGGCAACCTGGATGGCCTGGAACATCCCGTAGTCGAGGTAGCTCTTGATGCGCCCCAGGGCACCCACCATCCGCTTGTTCCCAACAACGAATCCGACGCGCCACCCGGGCATCGAGTATCCCTTGGACATCGAGTACAGCTCCACCGCCACGTCTTTCGCCCCGGGGATCTGGAGGATGGACGGGGCCTTGTACCCGTCGAAGACGAGGTCGGCGTACGCGAGATCGTGAATGACAAGAAGCTCATGCTCCTTGGCGAACTCGACGATGCGGCGGAAAAACTCGAGGTCCACCACCTCCGTTGTCGGGTTGTGCGGAAACGAGAGGATCAGGACCTTCGGCTTGGGCCAGATGGTTTTCATCGCCCGTCGGGTCCGGTCAAGAAAGTCTCCCTCCCCGCTGGTGAGCGAAATCGACCGCACGTCCCCGTTCGCGATGACCACGGAGTAGGCGTGGATCGGATAAGTGGGGTTCGGGACCAGAGCGATGTCGCCGGGGCCCATGATGGCGAGAACCAGGTGGGAAAGTCCCTCCTTGGCGCCGATGGTGGCGATCGCCTCCGTGTCCGGATCCAGCTCCACGTTGAACTTCCGCTTGTAATAGTTGCAGATGGCAAGCCTTAGCTTCGGAATCCCGCGGGAAGCCGAATAGCGGTGGTTCCGCGGGTTCCGGGAGGCCTCGATCAGCTTGTCGACGATATGTTTCGGCGTCGGGAGGTCCGGATTCCCCATTCCGAGGTCGATGATGTCCTCCCCGTCCTTGCGCATTTTCGCTTTAAGATCGGTCACTACGGCCAGAATGTAGGGGGGAAGCCGCTTAATCCGTGGGAATTCCTCCATGTGCGATCTCCTGGGGAAGTGTAAACAAGATATGCTAATGAATCTGGCCGGGTAAGTCAATTTGCGCGGCTGGCTCGCTCGGGAATATTTTCGAAATGCGGGTGATGGATCATCCCGAGGTGACCAGTGATAACGACGCCTCCCTGCTTTGCAGCCACGATTTCAGATTCGCGTGATCGGGGAGGGACAGGTCCGGGTCCCGATCGAGGAGCATCCCGGCGATCTCCCGGGAGCGGGCGAGGATCCGCGCGTCCCGGACGATGTCGGAGAAAACGAGGTCGGGAATCCCCGATTGCCGCACACCGGCGAAATCCCCGGGGCCGCGAATCCTGAGGTCTTCCTCGGCGATCCGGAATCCGTCGTTCGTCCTTTCCATCACGGAGAGGCGCGCGGTCGCGTCCTCCCCCTGCCCTCCCCCGACCATCAGGAAGCAGACGGAAGGGCGGCTCCCCCTCCCCACGCGCCCGCGGAGCTGGTGGAGCTGCGAGAGGCCGAACCGGTCCGCGTGCTCCACCATCATCACGGTGGCTTCCGGGACGTCCACGCCCACTTCCACGACGGTCGTGGAGACCAGGATCCGGTCCTCCCCCTTCTGGAACCGGCGCATCACGGCCTCTTTCTCGTCGGCCTTCATTCGTCCGTGCAGAAGCCCGACCCCTGTTCCCGGGAAAGTCTTCCGGACGCGGTCGTACGTCGCCTTTGCGGCGCGCAGCGTCAGTTTTTCCGACTCCTCGACGAGGGGAAGGACAATATAGGCACGTCCTCCCTCCTCCAGATCCTTTCGCACCCTCTCCCAGGCCTCTCTCCTCTGCCCCTCCGTCACCACCTTCGTCTCCACCGGGGTCCTGCCGGGGGGCAGCTCGTCGATGACGGAGACGTTCATGTCTCCGTACAGCGTCATCGCCAGCGTCCGGGGGATCGGGGTGGCGGTCATCACGAGGAGGTGGGGCGACATCCTTCCCTTTCCCCGGAGGGCCGCCCGCTGCAGGACGCCGAACCGGTGCTGTTCGTCGATTATCCCCAGCGCCATCTCCCGGAACTCGACCCCCTCCTGGATGATGGCGTGGGTCCCGATCACCACGTCCGCCTTCCCTTCCCGGATCTCCTCCCGCGCCCGTTCCCTCTCCTTCCCCGTGAGCGCGGAAGTGAGCAGGACGACCCGGACGGGGAGGCCCCGGCAAAGGTCGGTAAAACGGCGGAAATGCTGTTCTGCGAGGATCTCGGTGGGAGCCATGAGGGCCGTCTGGGTTCCCTTCCTCCAGGCCACCATCGCGGCGACCCAGGCGACGATCGTCTTTCCGCTTCCCACGTCTCCCTGCAGAAGGCGGTGCATCGGATGGGGGAGGGACATGTCCTTGAGAATTTCGTTCAGGACCCGCCTCTGGGCTTCCGTCAGCCGGAAAGGCAACCGTTTCTTGATCTCCGCCACGATCTCCCT
>DATHRT010000230.1:0-3669 GCA_035464915.1 Candidatus Limnocylindria bacterium | reverse complement strand
GTCTCCCGATAGGTCTCTCCCGGGCGCACCCCATCGAAGTCGGCGGTGTACGATTTGCTGGCGACCACCTTGCCGTTTGCCCGCACTGCCGCGACGTTCGTGTCGTAGGCGTTTTCGGTAATGTCCCCCCAGAAATCCCATTCCATCTCGATCCGGATCACGTCCCCGACGTGCGCGCGGACCGGGGTGACCGTCACCTTCCGCACGACCAGGTCGGGGATCTCCGCCCCTCCGTTCCTGTCCGAATCCCCGTCCATCATGTCCGCCCCCCCCGATCGGGCAAAGAGCAGGACGAGGAGCAGGGGAACAACAAGATAGAGGCATTCCTTGATTCTGCTACGCATCGATCATCCCTCCCTTCTCACACGGATTAGATGATTTCCATTATCCTTCCGTTTTCCATTTGACGGAAATAGCGGTTATCTTGTACATATAGATTCTTTGCGCGGGGAGGAAGCATCGGCTTTATGTTCGAGGACCTGTCGGATAAATTCCAGGGCGTGCTGAAAAAGCTTCGCGGGCACGGGCGCATCTCCGAGGGAAATATCGAGGAGGCGCTGCGCGAGGTCCGGCTGGCGCTTCTGGAGGCCGACGTCAACTACAAGGTCGTAAAGGACTTTACCGCCGCCATCAAGGAGAAGGCCCTGGGGGCCGAGGTCATGGCCTCCCTCTCTCCCGACCAGCACTTCATCAAGATCGTCCACGACGAGATGGCGAAGATGATGGGAGGGGAGGGGCAGGATCTCGACCTGGCTCGTCGTCCGCCTGTCCCCGTGATGCTCGTGGGGCTTCAGGGGTCCGGGAAGACGACCTCCTGCGGGAAGCTCGCCCTCCACCTCCAGAAGAGGAAGCGGAGGCCGTTCCTCGTTCCGGCCGACGTCTACCGGCCGGCGGCGATCGAACAGCTGAAGGTATTGGGGGCCCAGATCGGCATCCCCGTCTTCGACAGCGACCCGAACGCCGACCCCGTCGATATCTGCCGGCAGGCTGTCCGGCAGGCGGACTTGTCCGGCTACGATACCGTCCTTCTGGACACCGCCGGGAGGCTCCACATCGACGAGGAGCTGATGGAGGAGTTGCGCCGGATCAAGGAGGCGGTCGATCCCGGAGACATCCTGCTGGTGGCCGACGCGATGACCGGCCAGGATGCGGTGAACGTCGCCCGGGCGTTCCACGAGAAGGTGGGGTTGACCGGGGTGGTGCTGACCAAGATGGACGGCGACGCCCGGGGGGGCGCGGCGCTCTCCACCCGGGCGGTCACCGGGGCCCCCATCAAGTTCGTCGGGGTGGGAGAGAAGCCCGACGCCCTGGAGCCCTTCTTCCCCGACCGCATGGCTTCCCGGATCCTGGGGATGGGGGACATCCTGACCCTTGCGGAAAAGGCGCAGGAGACGATCGACGAGAAGAAGGCGAAGCAACTCGAGCGAAAGATCCGCCGGAGCGAGTTCACTCTCGAGGATTTCCGGGACCAGCTGGTGAACATAAGGAAGATGGGATCGATCGAGGACCTCCTCGGCATGATCCCGGGGATGGGTGGGAAGATGAAGGAGATCAAGGCGGCCGCCCCGGACGAGAAAGAGCTCGGACGGGTCGTGGCGATTATCGACTCGATGACCCGCGAGGAGCGCGGAAACGCGAAGATCATCAACGGCAGCCGCCGGAAGCGGATTGCCCGGGGAAGCGGAACAACCGTCCAGGATGTGAACCGCCTGCTCAAGAACTTCCAGCAGGCGGAAGGGATGCTCAAGCGCTTCTCGAAGGGCGCGGGGAGAAAAGGCGGGAAAGGCCTGCCGTTTTTCTAGGACAGGCCCGTCGACAACGATATTGTAGGAGAACGATACGGGAGGTGAGGAAATGGCGGTAAAGATTCGTCTGACGCGGACGGGCAGGAAAAAACTGCCTTCGTACCGCGTTGTGGTGGCTGATTCCCGGGCGCCCCGGGACGGGCGGTATATCGTGAAGGTGGGAACCTACGACCCGAAGGAGAACCCGCCCCGGTTCCTGGTCGACGAGCAATTGACGCTCAAGTGGCTGCACCGGGGGGCGCAGCCGACGGAAACGGTGAGGAGCCTGCTCCGGAAGGCGGGGATCTGGAAGAAGTTTCACGAAGAAAAGAAGGAGAAGAAGGCCGTCGCGTAACGGCTCCTTTGGTGCCGTCGGCTAAACGGTAGCGCCGGGAGGGCTGCCTTCGGAGCGCCATCGGCTTAGGGGTTGCGGATGAGGGAGGCCTACTTAGAAGTCGGACGCGTGGCGGGAGCCCACGGGACGGCGGGGAAGATCCGGGTGAAGACCTATTCGAGGGACCCGTCCGGGCTCCTGCACGTACGGACCTTGCGGTTGTCCGCCGAAGGTCCCGGCAAGGCGAGGCGGATACGCGACTTCGAGGTGAGAACGGCGCAGCCGCAGGGCGGTTTCGCCGTTTTATCTTTGGGCGGGATCGATTCCCAGGAAGCGGCCACGGAGTGGTCGGGAGCCTCCGTTTCGGTATCCCGGGCGGAGCTTCCTCCGCCGGAGAAGGACGAGTACTACTGGGTGGACCTGATCGGCTGCAAGGCGGTGGACGCGGCGGGGGACCGGGTCGGGGAAATCGTTGCCGTGGAGGGGGGAGCGGCCCACGACTGGCTCGTCATCCGGCGCGATGACGGGGAGTTCCTCCTTCCGATCGTCTCCTCGTTCCTTCGCGAAGTCGACGTTCCGGGCCGCCGCATCGTGGTGGCCCCCCCGAAAGGGTGGTAAGGTGCGGATCGACATTCTCACGCTTTTCCCCGGGATCTTTTCCGGGCCGCTGGACCACAGCATCCTCGCCCGGGCGAGGGAAGCGGGGCTGCTCCTGATCGAGACGCACGACCTGCGGGAGTACGCCGGGGGGAAGCATCGGGTGACCGACGAGCCGCCGTACGGGGGGGGCGGCGGGATGGTGATGAAGCCGGAGCCGATCTTCGCGGGGGTGGAGGCGATCCGGAAACGGTTCGGGGAAGGGCCGGCAATCCTCCTGTCACCCCAGGGGGAGGTGCTGACGCACCGCCTGGCGCGTTCCCTGGCGGCGGAGAAACACCTCATCCTTATTTGCGGACGTTACGAGGGAGTGGACCAACGCGTGGCGGACCACCTCGCCGATTTCGAGATCTCCATCGGCGATTACGTGCTGGCCGGTGGGGAGTTACCCGCCCTCGTGCTGGTCGATGCGGTGACGCGTTTCGTCCCCGGCGTGATCGGGGACCCTTCGGCCTCCCGACGGGATTCCTTCGAGGAGGGGATCCTCGAGGGGCCGCAGTACACCCGTCCCCGGGAGTTCCGCGGGTTTGCGGTCCCCGACGTGCTCCTGTCCGGGAACCACCTCGAGATCGAGAAGTGGCGTCGGGAAGAGGGGATGCGCGGAACCCGGGCGCGGCGCCCGGATCTTCTGAAGAAAACGTTGACACCCGACGGCGGCGTGGATTAGATTGTTTAGTCTTGCTTTGCATGGGGAACCGACTCGGGAAAGGGGTTTGGGTGATGAGCAATATCCTCAAGGAACTGGAGACGTCGCAGCTTCGGAGCGATCTCCCGGCGTTCCGGGCCGGGGATACCGTGCGCGTTTTCCTGCGGATCCGGGAAGGGGAAAAGGAGCGTGTCCAGTACTTCGAGGGGATCGTCATCGGGTTCCACCGCAACCGCGCCTCCTCCACC
>DATHRT010000229.1:0-2948 GCA_035464915.1 Candidatus Limnocylindria bacterium | reverse complement strand
CCCCGGAATGCAACCGACACAGAACGGGAAACCATTCCATCTCGACAGGAACATCCCGTCCGATTTCCGGCGCTATCTGCTGATCGTCTCCCTGTTCACTCTCGGAAACGCGAGCGATTCCTTCCTGATCCTGCGTGCGGTTGACTCGGGAGTGCCCGCCGCCTGGGTCCCGCTGCTGTGGGGGGCCTTCCACGTCGTGAAATCGTCCTTTTCCACATACGGGGGGATCCTCTCGGACCGGTGGGGCAGGAAGCAGCTGATCGTCACGGGGTGGATCGTATATGCGGCATGCTACGCGGCCTGGGGGGTCGTGAAGGGAGCCGCCTGGATGGTGGCGCTCTTCCTCGTGTACGGGCTCTACTCGGCGGCAACCGAGGGCGCGGAACGCGCCTTTGTGGCCGACTTCATCCCGCCGGAGGTGCGGGGGACCGCTTTCGGGTGGTTCCACCTCGCCGTGGGGCTCTCCGCCCTGCCGGCAAGCGTTTTGTTCGGTGTCCTGTGGACCCAGTTCGGCGCGCAGGTCGCCTTCGGGGTGAGCGCGGGGCTCGCGGTTGCCGCGTCCGTGCTGCTTTTCCTGCTCAGCCCCCCCAGCGCACCTTCGGAGGACGCCCCGGCGCATCGATGACTCTCAGGACGAACGGACGCCTGCGACCCGGCACCTCGCCGAACCGCAGGTCGGAGAAGACCAGGATGGTTTCCTCTCCGGAGCGAGAGGTCGTAACCACCGGGAAGCGGGCGAACCAAAGGTACGTCCGGACGTCCGGGATCTCCTCGACGGCCCTGACCTCCGGGAGATCCGCTCCCCTGCGGACGCGCTGTTTCCAGACAACGGCACCGGTAAACGGGTCCACCTCCGCCCGAAGGTACGTTTTCCCGTCGTCGATGAAACCGTTCCAGGCAAACGGCCCAACGGGGAAAGGATACAGCCCCGGCCTGTCGGGAATCGGCAAATTCGGCAACGTGTCTGTCTCCCCCTTGGCCCATGCCTTTCGGACCAGGCTGACGGACGAAAAACCGTTGCCGATGTGGACCTCGCCCAGGCGGGGCAGGGCCGAGGCAGAGACCACGCGTACCCCGTGCTGCCTCGCCGCGGTCCGCATCGCGTCCTCCGCCCGGAAATGCAGGAAGGTCGCAAAGCCCACATAGACGCACAAGCCCATGATCGCCGCCTGCGCAGGTGCGGAACGGCGGCGCGACAGGAGAAGACCCGTCACGATGATTCCCGTGAAGACCAGATCCACGACAAACAGGAGGTCGAAGGAGACACGGGCATCGGAAAACGGCTGGAAGATCTGCGTCCCGTAGGAATTGAGCAGGTCCAGAGCTACGTGCGATAGCTGGCCGAGGAGCGCAAGGAGGTAGAGCTTTTTCAGGTCCTTCCACTTCCCGAACCGGTAGAGCAGCAGGGCGATCAGCAGGGAAGTCACCGCAATCCCAGCGAACCCGTGGGACAGTCCCCGGTGGAGGCGGAGATAGCTCTCGCTTCCGAGAAGGGAGGTGACATTGTCGGCATCGGGCAGGAGCGAGCCCACGACAACCGCCGCCGTTGCTTCCCGCCTGCCGCTATCCGAAGGAATGGCCCGGGAGATGAGCCACCCCGTAAGTCCGTGCGTAACCGTGTCCATATAAGAGTGGAATTATATCATAGTGCGCGGGTCAAGAATCTTTTCGATCTCGAAATCCGGAAGAACCTTTTTTTCCCGGAGGACGGCCCGGATCGTCTTGCCCGCGTGGTACGCCTCGTGGGCCAGCTCCGCCGCCTTCTGGTAGCCGATCTTCACCGCCAGCGGAGTCACCATCGCCAGGCTCTGCTCGATCAGCTCCTCGCACCGCCTTTGGTTGGGCGTGATCCCCGCGACGCAACGGTCGGTGAGCAGGGCGGTCGCCTGGGAGAGAAGCCCGATCGATTCCAGCAGGTTCCGCGCCATCACGGGAAGCATGACGTTGAGCTCGAGAATCCCGAGCGAGCCGCCGAGGGTCACGGCCGCGTCGTTGCCGATCACCTGCGCCGACACCTGGATCATCATCTCCAGGATGACCGGGTTCACCTTCCCCGGCATGATGGAGGAGCCCGGCTGCAGCGACGGCAGGTTGATCTCCCCGATCCCGCACCGGGGGCCGGAGGACAATAGCCTCAGGTCGTGGGAGATCTTCATCAGGGAGGCGGCGACCCCCTTGAGCGCCCCGCTGGCCGCGACGAGGGGGTCCTGCGCGCCCATCGCCTCGAACCGGTTCTCTGCAGGGCGGAACGGGATGCCGGTGGCGGCGGCGATCTCGGCGATCGCCCTTGCACCGAACTCCGGGTGGGCGTTCAGGCCCGTCCCCACGGCGGTCCCCCCAAGGGGGAGTTCCTCGAGATCCGCAAAGACGGCGTGCACCCGCCGGATCCCATGGTCGACCTGGGAGGCGTACCCGGAGAACTCCTGTCCGAGGGTAACCGGGACGGCATCCTGCAGGTGGGTCCGCCCGATCTTCAATATGTCGGAGAACTCTCCTGCCTTCGCCGACAGGGCGTCCCGCAGGAGGGAAAGCGCCGGGACGAGCCGGTCGGACATCTCCCGCCGCGCGGCGATCCGGATCGCGGACGGGATCACGTCGTTGCTGGACTGGCACCGGTTCACGTGGTCGTTGGGATGGACGGGGGAGTTTCCCCCCAGGGGCTTTCCGAGGATCTCGTTGGCCCGGTTGGCGAGCACCTCGTTGACGTTCATGTTGGTCGAGGTTCCCGATCCGGTCTGGAAGACGTCGAGGATGAACTGGTCGTCGAACTTCCCCTCCAGCACCTCGCGTGCGGCCCGTGAGATCGCCTCCGCAAGGGTTGGATCGAGGAGCTTGAGGCCCGCGTTTACCTCGGCGCCGAACCCCTTGATCATCGCCGCGGCATGGACGACCGGCAGCGGCATCCGGACGCCGCTCACCGGGAAGTTCTCGAACGCCCGCTGCGTCTG
>DATHRT010000228.1:0-3542 GCA_035464915.1 Candidatus Limnocylindria bacterium | reverse complement strand
GGTGAAAAAGGTGACGTTGAAGCCGATGAAGATCAGCAGCCAGGCGGGACGCGCCATCGTTTCGCTGAGCATCCTGCCGGTCATCTTGGGAAACCAGTAGTGCAGGCCGGCCAGAAGCCCCATCACCGTCCCCCCCACCATCGTGTAGTGGAAATGGGCGACGATGAAGTAGGTGTCGTGCACGTGGATGTCCGCCCCCAGGGCCCCCAGGTACATCCCCGTTAAGCCCCCGACGGCGAAGAGAAAGATGAACGTCAGGGCGTACAGCATGGGGGACTCGAAGGTGATGGATCCCCGGTACATCGTGGCGATCCAGTTGAAGACCTTGATCGCCGTGGGAATGGCCACGGAGTAGGTCAGGAGGGAGAAGATGATCGCCGCCGTGCCGGACATCCCGGTGACGAACATGTGGTGGCCCCAGACGAAAAACCCGAATACGGCGATCGCCAGGGAGGAGTAGGCGATCGCCTTGTACCCGAAGATCGGCTTCCGGGAAAAGACCGGGATGACCTCGGAGATGATCCCCATCGCGGGGAGTATCATCACGTAGACGACGGGATGCGAGTAGAACCAGAAGAAGTGCTGGAAGAGTATGGGGTCGCCTCCCTTCGCCGGATCGAAGAAGCCCACCCCGAGGAGCCGTTCCATGGCGAGCAGCAGGAAAGTGATCCCCACGACCGGCGTCGCCAGCACCTGGATGATGCTGGTGGCGTACATCGACCAGATGAAAAGCGGCATCCGGTGCCACGTCATCCCCGGCGCCCGGAGCTTGTGGATCGTCACCAGAAAGTTCAGACCCGTGAGGATGGAGGACATTCCGATGAGAAAGATCCCGAAGGAGAGAGTCGTAACGTCGGCGGCGGTCCGCGCGGAATACGGGGTATAGAAGGTCCACCCCGTGTCCATCGGGCGGACGAGGGAGACAAGGATCACGACGATTCCCGCCACGAAGACCCAGTAGCTAAGCAGGTTCAGCCGGGGAAACGCCACGTCCCTCGCACCGATTTGCAGCGGGATGAAGAAGTTCCCCAGACCCGAGGGAATTGCGGGGATGACAAACAGGAAGATCATCAGGGCCCCGTGCATGGTAAACAACACATTGTAGGTCTGGTTGGTGAATATGTGCTGCCCGGGAAACATCAGCTTGATGCGGATCAGGAGAGCGAAAACTCCCCCCGCCAGAAAAAAGAAGAGGGTGGTGTACATGTACATCACCCCGATCCGCTTGTGATCCAGGGTATAGGCCCAGGCCCAGAACCCTTTCGCTTCGAGGTAGCCCCGGGGGGCGTCACCGTTTTGCGGCTGTTCCCCGTTCCGCGTCGTTTCCCGCATCGGTTTTTTCGTCTCTCCTTCCGTTTGCCCCCCATGCGATGACCGAACGGGGGATTTGGATGCGCAAAAAACCTACTGTTTCAGAGTTTTCAGGTAGGTGATGATGGCGGAGAGGTCCTCCTCCGAAATTTTCCCTTTGAATTCCGGCATGACGTTGGGGAATCCCTTGACGACTTTCGCTTTGGGCTGGTTGATCGATTCCCGGATATACGCCTCGTCGGCGGTCGCCTTTCCGCCGCCCTCGAGCTCGACCTGCCTGCCGAACAGACCCTGAAACGAGGGCCCGACCCGGACCGACCCGTCGGGGGAGTGGCACGCCAGGCACCCGAGGGTTTCGACCAGCTCTTTCCCCTTCTGCGACGAAGGGGTTTCCTTCCCCTCTCTTTCCTCCTTCTCGACGGCCTTCCCCACCCCCTTCTCCGTATCCTGCTCTTTTTCCCCGGAAAGAGATTTCAGGTAGGCAATGACCGCGCCCACGTCGTCGGGGGAAAGGCTCCCTTTGAAGGTGGGCATGACGGCCGGGTATCCCTTCACCACCTTGGCCTTGGGGTCATAGATCGACTCCCGAAGGTATTCCTCGTCCGCGGTCACCGTGGTCCCGTCCGCGAGAAGGACCTTCCGGCCAATACCTTGCCCGAGGTTGGGGCCGACCTTCTCCTTCCCCTCGACGGCATGGCATCCCAGGCATCCGGATTTCTCCACGAGCGCCTTCCCCTGTTCCGCGAGCGACAGGCCGGCCGGGGCCTCTTTCTTCTCCCGCCATGCCGCAAACGCGCCGGGTTCCATCACGATCAAATCCGCACGCATCGTGGAGTGGGCAACGCCGCAGTACTCGGCGCACAGGATCGGGTACGTCCCCTCTTTGTCGGGGTGCAGGTACAGGGTGGTGTACTGGCCCGGCACCATGTCCTGCTTGAGCCGATACGCGGGTATGTAGAAACTGTGGATCACGTCGTCGGAGGAGAGGATGAGTTTCACAGGCCCGCCGGCGGGCACCCGGAGCTCGTTGATCGACAAACTGCCGTCGGGATACCGGAACTCGAAGAGCCACTGCCTGCCCACGACGTGGATGTCGGTGGCCCCGGGGGATGGCGTCCGGATGTCCCGGAACACCACGTACCCATAGTAGAAGAAGGAGGCGACGACGATCGTGGGGATCAGGATCCAGACGGTTTCCAGGAAGAGGCTGCCTCGTATGTCGGGCGTTTCCGCTGCCTCGGCCCCCTTCCTCCTGCGGTACTTGATCGCGAAATAGATCAGCAGTCCCTCGACGAGCAGAAAGAAAAACAGGGAGACGACGGTGATGAAAAGAAACAGGGCATCCACCTGTCCCGTCGTCCGGGATGCCGCCTCCCCCAGGGCGTACGCGTTCGCCATCTTCTCCCCCTGTCGCTACTGAGTGTCCCTGCTCCGGCCCCGCCACCATAAAACGAGAAGCAGGCCTCCGAGCAGTGCAATCGTCAGCACCCCGCCGGCCTTCATGATGTTCCGGGCGTAGAGTGCGTATTTTTTCCCCACGGGGTCATATTGGAAGCAGAATAACAGGACTTGGTTCAGGGCGGTCGACTCCCCGATGTTCCCCTCCGAGGCCTCGATGAGGGCCATCTTGAGATCCAGTGGGTCCTGCTCGATCCCGTACAGGTAGCGGGAGATCTTCCCCTCGGGAGTCAACGCGACGACCACGTCCAGATGGGCGAACTCGTTTCCCACCTTCCGGTACCGGAATCCGACGGCGCCGGTCAGGGCCCGAATGGCCTCCTCATCGCCCAGCAGGAACGGCCACCGCGCCGCCGGGTCGGGCATCCCCTCCATCGCATCGTGTATCTCCCCGGCGCGCGCGCGGGCAGTCTCGACGCTGTCCTCCGGGTTGATGCTTACCGTAACGATCCGGAAGTCGCGCGCAAGGGCAACCCCCTTCAGCTCCTCCACCGTCCCGAGAAGCGTGCGAAGCGTCAGGGGGCACAGCATCGGGCAGGTGTAGTAGTTCAGGGTCAGAAGCACCGGCCCTCCCGCGAAGTAGTCTCCCAGACGAACCTTCTCTCCCTTCTGGTTCCGGAAGAGGGCATCGAGGGGGATGGCGCCACCGAGCTTCTCGTCCACGCCGATCGACTCGATTATGTCGTCCTGGGGATCGTGGACAGGGTGGGCCTCGAGAGAGCGGGAAGGAGCCGTCACCCAGGTCAGGGCGAGGAGCGCGACCGCGGCGAAAC